>NZ_JBOFKN010000109.1:0-17895 GCF_051657365.1 Paraclostridium sp. | reverse complement strand
TAGTCTTTCCCCCTTATAATTAATTTATTCTAAAATAATTATACATGTATATACAATTAATATCAATTTTTATTGCTATTATTTAAATATTGTTTTATTGTATTCTAAGTTTTTTGTAAAAATTTATCTTTTCCATTTTTAACTATTATAAAATTAATTTAAAATGTGAGTATACAAACTCATTGAATTTATATACTCACATTTATTTAAAAAACTTTACTTAACACATATTTTTATAAATTTCTTTTTACCAACTTGAACTATCATAGTATCTGAAATATTCACTTTTTTAATATCTTCTAATTTTTCATTGTTAATTTTAACTCCACCTTGTGTTACAAGCCTTCTAGCTTCACTCTTGCTAGTTGTTAAGTTATTCTTAACTAATTCTTCTATTAAATCAAATTCAGATTTTAAAACTTCAATAGTTTTTATATCATTAGGTATTTGTCCTTTTTGGAAAACTTCCTTGAATCTATTTTCAGCATTATTCGATTCTGTTTCTCCATGGTATAATGTAACTATTTCTTTTGCTAGTCTCATCTTTATATCTCTAGGATTAACCTTATCTTCATCTAAATCTTTTTTAATACTATCTACCACATCCGGATGAATATCTGTAACAAGTTCAAAATACTTTATTATTAGTTCATCTGGTATAGTCATAGCTTTTTCATACATTACAGCTGCTTTTTCATCTATACCAATGTAATTACCTAAACTTTTACTCATTTTATCTTGACCATCTAAACCTTCAAGTAATGGCATGAAGATTGTTGCTTGAGGATCTTGGTTAAATTCTTTTTGTAATGCTCTTCCCATCAATACATTAAATCTTTGATCCGTTCCACCTAACTCTATATCAGCTTTTATCTCAACTGAATCAAATCCTTGCATTAAAGGATAGAAAAATTCATGTAAAGATATAGGTGTTTGATTTTCATATCTATTTTTAAAATCTTCTCTTTCAAGCATTCTAGCAACTGTAATAGTTGAAGCTAATCCTATAGCATCTTCAAAGCTTAATTTAGATAACCACTCGCTATTAAAAACTACATCTGTTTTTTCTTTATCTAAAACTTTAAGTATTTGCTCTTCATATGTTTTTGCATTTTGTAAAACTTGCTCTGTGCTAAGAGCTTTTCTAGCTTTAGACTTTCCTGTTGGATCTCCTATTTTACCTGTAAAGTCACCTATTATAATTACAACTTTATGACCTAAATCCTGTAATTGTTTCATCTTTCTTAAAACTACAGTATGTCCTAAATGTATATCAGGTGCACTAGGATCTAATCCTAATTTAACCGTCAAAGGCTTATTTTCTTTTTGAGATTTTTCCAATTTATTTTTCAAATCTTCTAGTCCGATTATTTCATCTACACCTTTAGAGATTATTTTTATTTGCTCATCTATATTTTTCATAATTATTGCTCCTTAAATTTTAATTTTATTTTAATTATTTAAGGATGGTCGCTAAATTATCATATGGCGCCAATACAATAAAAAAACTCCCGTCCTTATAGAAAAGGACGAGAGTATTACTCACGTGTTACCACCTTAATTTGCTATTACCTCACGATAATAACCTCTTCAAGTACACCAATCTTGGGATACTCTAGCACTATAACGTGTGCAAAATCCGGCAACTGCCTACTAGTTGTTATCTTTCGGAGTGCAGCTTAGAGATGTATTCAAATCAACTTATCTTTTGCCCCTCTCACCAACCGGGAACTCTCTGTAAGACTCCATTAATTTTACTCTTTCTCATCAACGCTTTATTTATTATATATTCTTATAATATGATTATTACCTTTATTTTGTCAATGTTTTTTTAATTTATTCATAAACTATACACTTTATTTTTAGTTAATAATCATCATACTTATCCAAATCTTCATTTCGTTTTTCTCTTTGTCTCTCTATAATTTTTAAAATAAGTAATACTACACTTCCAATTATTATAGCTCCATATAAAAAAATTACCAACATGCCTATAATAATCCACATATTACTCATTGTCTTCTATAACTACAGCTGTTCCATAGGCTAACATCTCTGCAGCACCTTGCATAACTGTAGCTGAAGTTAATCTAAAACCTATTATAGCATTAGCACCTTTACGTTGAGCATCTTCTACCATTCTTCCTATAGCTATTTTTCTAGCTTCTTCAAGCATTTCATCATATCCAGTTAATTCTCCCCCAACTAATTGTTTAAAACTAGCCCCAATATCTTTACCTATATGTTTTGCTCTTATTGTACTTCCCTTAACTAATCCAACAACATTAGTTATCTTCTTGCCTGGTACATTTTCAATTGTTAACACTAACATATACATACCTCCTGAAAATATTTATATATATTATATCTATATATTATATTTTGTTTTATTAATATTAATTCTATCACATTATAAATTGATTAAAAGTTACATAAGTTTACAATTATTTATAAAAAATAGCTATATCAAAGTATAAATACTTCAATATAGCTATTTATATTTTACTTTGATTTTTCCTTTAACCTATTTTTACTCAAATCCTCTTTTTTCAATTCTTTAATTAAAGATATACTAGCTAAAATCATTATAAATATAAATGGAAATGCAGCTACTAAAGATGATGTTTGAAGAGCATTTAATCCACCTGTAAGCAACAAAACTATAGCTAAAAAAGATTGTAATAGTCCTAACATTATTTTTTTCTTATTTGTAGGATTTAAATCTCCTTTAGATGTAAACATGCCTAATACAAAAGTAGCTGAATTAGCTGATGTTATAAAAAACGTTATAAGTAATATTATTGTGACTATAGATATAATAAACCCAAAATCATAGTTGCTCATAACCGCAAAGAATGCTATAGACACATCTGATGCTATATCTTGAACTCCTCCAAGTGACATACCTTCTCCTAATGCCAAGTTTATCCCTAAATTACCAAATATAGCAAAGAATATAAATGATGCAAATGCAGGTGCAAACATAACCCCTAAAATAAACTCTCTTATAGTTCTTCCCTTTGAAATTCTTGCTATAAACGTTCCAACAAATGGTGCCCATGCTATCCACCATGCCCAATAAAATACCGTCCATTTGTTAGTCCATGTATTGTCAGAGTAAGCTCCTATAGATAAACTATCAGACAATATATTTTGAGCGTAATTGCCTAGTGAGTTTGTAAAACTATTTATTATTTCTAGTGTTGGTCCTACTAAAAATGCTGCTGCCGTTACAATAAGAGCTAGTATCAAGTTTATATCAGATACTTTTTTTATACCTTTATCTACCCCTGATACTGCTGTCGCTATAAACACAAATGTTGTTATAGCTATTATTATAATTTGAGTAACTGAATTGTTAGGTATATTAAATAAGTAATTAAGACCACTATTTATTTGCATAGTCCCAAGCCCTAATGATGTAGCTATACCTGCTATAGTTGCAAATACAGCAAGTACATCTATTGCAATACCCATCCATCCATGAACTCTATTTCCAAGAACAGGTTCTAATATAGAACTTATTAAACCTGATTTACCTTTTCTAAATTGAAAATATGCAAGTGATAATCCAATTATACTATAACCTGCCCAAGGATGTATTCCCCAATGTAAAAATGATGATTCAATTGCAAAATTAGCTGCTTCTATACTACCTGGAACTATACTTCCTTTCGGGTCAACAAAGTGAGATAAAGGTTCTGCTACACCCCAAAATATTAATCCTATACCCATACCTGCTCCAAATAACATGGCAAACCATGATGAAGTTGAATATTCAGGTGTAGAATCATCTGGACCTAGTTTTATATTGCCATACTTACTAAAAGCTAACCCTATTGCAAATATTACAAACATCAACATAGCTATTAAATACAACCACCCAAACTCATTAGTTAAAAACCCTAGTGTTGCATTTGCTGCTTTTGAAAAACTTTCATTAGATACCACTGCCCATAAACACATTGGCAATACAATAGCTAACGAAATATAAAAAACTCTATTATCATCTTTTTTAACTGTATTCTTCATAATTATCCTCCTAATTATTTTTTATTATGGATAGCTCTAATTCTTGAATACAGTTTGTTCATCTATTTCTGTAGATAAAGCTTTTAAGGCTGTTCCTACTATTTTATAGCGCATATTAAATTGCTCTTCTTTTGATTTTGAAGGATCCCCCATTGGATATGGAATAGATATAGTTGGCACTATTCTATTTGCACCTACCGTTTTTGCAACAGGTATTAAGTTACACATTTGAACTATTGGGAAACCTGCTTTTTCAAATTCTTTCACCATCGTTGCTCCACAACGTGTACAAGTACCTCATGTAGAAACCATGATTATAGCATCAACATTAGCTTTTTTTAGATATGGAATCATTTCATTAGCCATCTTAGCTGCTTCTGCTTGTGTTGTACCTGTTCCAACTGTTGAGTAAAAATATTCATGTAATCTTCCTATAATACCTTCTTTCTCATAAGCTTTAAGTGCATCTATAGGAGTTATTACATCTGGATCATTATCCGCTACTGCTGGGTCAAATCCTGCATGTATAGTTTTATATACTCCAGATTTTAAATCATCAACATTTGATATATCATATCGTCCCCATCTTGTAGCTGAAGCTGATTGTATTCTATCTGGGTTGTCAATAGGAACTATACCACCTGTATTTACTAATGCAATATTCGCTTTGCTTAAATCTTTAATAGCAGGTGCTATAGGAACCTTATCTATTTTAGGTATAGGTAATTCTGTTTCATATTTATTACCATTTAATTTATTTATTATCATTTCAACAGCTCTAGTCGCTGCCATTTTTTCATCTTCAAGCCAAACTTGATGTCTGCTTCCTCTACCAAAATATCCTTCTGTTTTTGCATCTAGCATAATATCATTTTTTAATATTTTATTAGAAAGGTTAGCCATATTCGCTAAATCCTGTCTCATTTTTCCTGCACTGTTACCACCTTTTAATATATACATATCCTTTTTAAACATGTCAACTCCAGGATTTTCTTCGTGCATAGATGTAACTACCTTTTTATTCAATTTTTCTTTTACAGCTTTACATATATGTCCACAAGCAACTCCATATCTTCCTGCTTGGAAAGCTGGTCCAGCTATGAATATATCGAACTCTTTATTTTTTAAAAATCCCATTATTATTTCTATTGCTTCATCTGTATTAGATCCCATAAAATTATCACCACAAATTATAGTGTGTGTAACAGTAGTACCATCTAACAATTTTTCAAGTTGTGCTGAAGGACCTATAACACCTTCTTTTATTTCTGGCTTAAAATCAGCTTTATCTTCTCCTCCAATTTGCCCAAAGAATTGATTTAGGTATACTATAGCTTTTTTCATAATATTTTTCCCCCTTTTATTAAAATTCTTTCATAGTTTTAATTGACCATCCTAGTACTTGATCTCCACAGAACATAGCGTTATTTTCCATTATTATAGACCCATCTTCTTTTACTGAAGATCCTAATATTTCATCATTACTCCATCCACCTGATAATCCATCTCTTTCTAATGCTTTAAGTTCCCCAATAACTTTTTCCATTGGTGGTAACTCTATAAGTTCTGAAACATTACCACAAGACACTAATGCATCTAATTTTTTATCTAGTGTAACTAATGGTTGTGAATTTCCATCTCTACCTGTACATTCATTGGTAAGTCCAACAACCTTTACTCCAACATCTTCTAATGCTACTATACACCCTACAAAATCAGCATCAGGATTTCCATATCCTTCTTCAGCTACTATTGCTCCATCTGCTCCCAATGTTTTAGCTATTTGCGCTACATATATAGCAGATCTTTCTTTTTGCTCCAATGATACATTTAAATTAGATAATATAACGCCTAAAAAGTTCAAACTCTTGCCATGTTCTTTATATAAACTTTTTATAATTGGAGCATTTTGTATATCGTATGTTGACCACTTAGATGAGCATGGCATAAAACTTCCCGATATTACTGCCCCATCTAATATTTCATTTGGATGCATTAATGTTGGTAGCATATGGTTTGTATTCCATCCATAAGTTAAATCATTGTATCCATCTTCCTCCATCTGTGATTGTAATTGCATAACAAATACTACACTAGGAAGGTTGTTAACTTTTTCACTTCTTTTTGTAATTCCAGTAAGTTCATAAGTTTCTAATTCTTCTGGTTCTAATTCTTTTACACACTCAGCTATATACTCAGCTAACTTATGTCCCGCTTTTCTTAATGCATCATTTTTCTTTTGTTGTTCATTTTTTTCAAAATCTTCATCAGTATCAGCAACCAATACTATATTTTTAAGTTTAGAGAAATATGTATACTTAGCTCCTTCTCCTCCCATATCTATCAGTCCATCTTGGAATCCTCCCCAGTGCTTTCCAACAACTAATAAACTACAATCTTTTAAAGCATGTGTTTTTCCATAACCACAAGTATCTAACTCACCTATATAACCTGGGAACAATGATCTATTACCTATTTTCACTCTTGGCTCTATAGCTTCTTTTACTGGGCACAACCTAACCCTGTCTCCAGGATTTACTATGTGCAAATCTGCATCAATAATTCTTTCATCTTGTTTTACAAAATTTATAAGTTCTTTTTTATTTAAACTTAAAACCCCATTTTCATAATTTGTCTTATCTGCAAACACTATATCTTTAACATAAAAATTACCAATTTCTAATTTCACAATTATTCCCCCTTATATTTTATTTATTACTTTATACTTTAATTGTAGTATTTTTTTAACAAAGTTTATTTGTAATATTTATAATACTCAAAGTAACTTTTTGTATTTTTTACAAATTATACAAATTTTTAAACATTTCTGCTAAAATTAACTTAAAGACACTATTGGAGGGGTTTTCATGGGGATCACGGTTAAAGATATATTAAAACTAGATATTTTTAAAAATAGTAAGGTTTTAGCTGGTCACAAAGGTCTAGACAGAGTTATAAATCGAGTATCAGTTTTTGATTGTCCTATAGAAGTTAATCGAGATAGAATGGTTTTAAAAGAAGGTGATTTTTTTATAAGCAATTTTTTTCCATTTAAGGACGATGAAGATTATGCTTTATATGCATTAGACTTTATAAATTCTTGTGGATGTTCTTGTTTTTGCATAACTAACGAATACCTTGATAGCTTTACTGAAAAACTAGTTAATGCTTGAGATAATATGAATCTGCCTATAGTTACTATAGACTATACAACTTCATATGGAGATATAATGAATTCTATAATGTCTCTTATATTAGAAAAACAAAAATTTACAATACTTGAAATGAAAATATCTGCATTACTAGATAATAATTTATCTTTAAGCGATATACATGCTACATTAAATTACATAAATTATTATTTTTCAAAATATGTAACTGCAATATATTGTACTAGTGATAACTTTGATTATAAATTTGATACTAATTTAATAAATTTAATATCTAAAAGTAAGTTCACTTCATGTATACCATTTAAAAAAGGTTTGCTTATTTTGATTACATATAACAATATTGATAAATCAGAATTGCAAAAAACAATAGAGTTTTATACTAATTTACTTGAAATTAATGTTAATGATTATATAATAGGTGTTAGTGATAACTTCATACCTATTACTTCTTGTAAAAATGCCATAAATCAAGCTTTATTATCTTGCAAATTTAATACTGTAACTAATAAAAGTATTATTCATTATACTTCTCTAGGAATATATTCTCTAATTATAAACTTCAAAGATTTTGATGAATTAAAAGAACTGTATTATAGCATAATATCGCCAATAAAAAATTACGATAAAGAAAATAATGCCTATCTACTTGAAACACTTATAAGCTTTGTTAATAATGATGGTGATTTTAAAAAAGTATCTAAGGAGCTGTTTCAACATGAAAATACAGTTAGATATAGAATTTTGAAAATAAGATCACTCTTAAATCTAGAGAAATCCCATATTGAGTTTTTCGAAAAAATTTCAATTGGTGTTAAGCTCCATAAAATATACAATAACTAAAAAATTCATATAAAAAATGATATACTCTCTTTCTAGTAAACAGTTAAAATAATAAAACTGTTACTCTAAAGGGAGTATATTTTTATGTCAATAAAAATATACTTTGATATAAAAATTAGAAAAGGCCTGACTCCGATTAAATATGGAGAGCAGACCTTAGTTACTTAATTTTTTATTTTTAGATAACTTTTTTAGTTATATCTTTATTAGAATCCTACTGGAATTCCAATTGACATCCATACTATGAATAATATAGTCCAAGCTAACAAGAATGTCATCGAATATGGTATCATAAGTGATATTACAGTACCAATTCCTGTATCCTTCTTGTACGCTTGCATAAATACTATAACCATTGCAAAATAACTCATAAGCGGTGATATTATATTAGTTGAACTATCTGCTATTCTATATGCAGTCTGAACAACATCTGCACCTATTCCTAACTTTAAGAACATTGGTATAAACACTGGTGCCATTATAGCCCATTTTGCTGATGCAGATCCCATAAATAAGTTTATAAATCCTGTTATTAATATAAATCCTACTAAAAGTGGTATTGTTCCAATATTTATTGATTGTAAAAAGTCAGCACCTCTTACAGCTATTATAGTACCTAAGTTTGTATATTCAAAATACTTTATAAATTGAGATGCAACAAACGCTAAACACAAATATCCACCCATAGAGCTCATAGCTTTGCTCATATGAGCTGCTACTTCTTTTTCATTTTTTACAGTTTTAGCTATTCTTCCATAAACTACTGACGGTACAAAAAATAGTATTGCTATTATTGGTATAAGTCCAGTCATTAAAGTTGAATGATTAACTATAGAATCTAAGAAATCTGGCTTATCTAAATTTCTTAAAAATGAATTTGGCATAACTACAAGTATTATTAAACCTATTACCATAAATAATAAAGTAAGATTTGCAAATTTCATAGCCTTTGCTTCTTCAGGTCTTATAGTTTGTAAATCACTAGCTCTTGCCATACCATCTGAAAATTTTCCATCTTTACTATCATATTTACCAAGCTTAGGTTCTACAATTTTAGTAGTTATCAAAGTTCCTAATATAGTTATTAAAAATGTTGATACAAACATAAAGAAGTAATTTGCAGTCGCACTTATATTAACAGTTGGGTCTAGTATATGAGCAGCTTCATTTGTGATTCCTGCAAGCATTGGATCTATAGTTCCTATTAATAAGTTTGCACTAAATCCTCCAGAAACCCCTGCAAATGCTGCTGCTATACCTGCTAATGGATGTCTTCCATAAGCCATAAATACTAAAGCTCCAAGAGGTATTAATATAACATAACCTGCATCTGATGCCATATTTGACATTATTCCTAAAAAAACTACTGTTGGAACTATTAATTTAGCGGGAGTTACACTGACCACTTTTTTAAGTAATGTTCCTATGTATCCTGAACTTTCAGCAAGTCCTATACCTAACATACCAACTAATACAACTCCTAGTGGAGCAAATGATGTAAAGTTTGTTACAGCATTTTCTAGCATATATTTAAATCCATTTCCATTTAGTAAACTAACTGCTGTTATAGTTTGCTTTTCAACTTTCATTGTTTCTCTATTTATAAGTTCTGCTGTTACACTTAAATCCATCATTTCTGCTAATGCAGATATAATTGCTATCGCTATACAAAGTATTGCAAATAAAGTAACCGGGTGTGGTAATTTATTTCCTATGTACTCAATTGAATCTAATGATTTCATTAAAAAACTCTTCTTTTTAACTTCTGCTTTCCCCATTAAAATTCCCCCCTTTTAACATTTGATATAATGGTAGCACAAGTTTCTACTTAAATTCAATGTTTATTTTTGCATTTTTCAATTTATTTTAAAAATTCATAATAATCTTCATATTTCGTATTTTCCACACATTTACTTCAATTTAAATTAGTCTTTAAATAGATAATATTAAAAAGCTATCTCAAAATCGAGATAGCTTTTTAATATTATCTATTTAATTTGTTCTACTATTCCATTTAATATATCATTTAAGTCATTACTTATATTATCTACTCCATTATGAGTTATATTAACTATTTCTTTGGTCATAGGAAGTTCTCCTAATAAATTTAAATTCATTTCTTTTAAGAATTTTTCTGTTTCTTCTCCATCAAATAATTTTATTTTTTTATCACAATCAGGACATTGAATATAGCTCATATTTTCAACTACCCCTAAAACTTTAACATCAAGCATCTTTGCCATATTAACAGCTTTCGCAACTATCATAGATATCATATCTTGCGGTACTGATACCATAACAACTCCGTTTAGAGGTATATTTTGCATTACAGTTAACGGCACATCACCTGTTCCTGGAGGCATATCGATTAATAAGTAATCTAACTCTTCCCACATTACATCTTTGTAAAATTGTTTAACAGTATTACTTATTATAGGACCTTTCCATACTATAGCTTGATTTTCATCTCCAACCATAAAATTTATAGACATTGTCTTTATATTATCTTTAGTTATTATCGGATATATATCTTTTCCATTAGGAGATACTGCTCTTTCATTTTGAATTCCCATAAGTCTTGGTATACTTGGCCCTGTTATATCTGCATCAAGTATTCCTACTTTATATCCCATTTTATTTAATTTTTTAGCTATAAGAGCTGTTACAGTTGATTTTCCAACTCCACCTTTACCACTCATCACACCTATAATATTTTTAATTTTATTGTTAGGATTGTTTTCTATATTACAAGTTTCTTGCTTATTACAACTTCCTTTTGAAGGACATGAATTACAATTTGACATTAATATTACCTCTCTTTTCTTTTGTTTACTTCTTTAATTATTGTTAAATATATATAAACTAATACCTAATAGTTGATTATTATTTTCTGTTTATATATACCCATTTTTTTATATTTAAAACATAGTTTTACATTATTTTAATTTTCATTATACAATTTCAATTATTTATTATATCAACTATAAAAGTATAAAACTCATTTATATATGAACTATACTCTATACTTTTTTCACTTATCCAATCATCTCTTCTTATAGAGCTTTGATTAGCACTTCCTGGCTGAAATACATTAGCTATACATCCGACTCTCACCTTATTTTCACTAGATATACTCCAATTATATTTATATTTATCATCAATATTTTTAATATAAAAGTTTACTTCATCTAACAAATCACCATATACAATTTTGGCACCTTCTATCAATAAGTCTTCTAATGTACCTTTATCTCTATTGTTTGGAAAAAAATATTTATATAAATTTATATTTTCATTTTTTACTTTTATAAAACCATTTATAAAATCTTTTTTAGTTATAATCATATCTTTCATTTTTGATTTAAATTTTTTATCAAAACTTGTATCAGCTAAACTTTGATCAGCATCAAATATAGCACAAATGCTTTTAATTTGACTCAGTTCTGATTTATTCATATTGCTAATATATAAATCAATTTCTTTTATAAGTCTTCCTTCTCCATTAGTACAAATAACTACTACAATTATTTTCTCATTAGTAAAATAATTTGGTATAGGTATATGTCTATCTAATTTATCATTTACAAAAGGATAGGTTCTAGGTATTTTTCTCTTCCATATATCTGGTAAATTTTCTATATTTCTTATTTCCTTGAAGTTATTAATATCTAATATTCTACCTACACAGTTAGCATCATGTATTCCTTCTACGAAAACTAATATATTTTTCATCATCTCACATCCTGCCCTAGGATAGTTCTTATATCTTTTAGCTTACTTCCTGAAAATCTTGTCGTGTAGGCATTTTCATCTATAGTTTCTATTCTAAAACATGCTAAATCATTTAAATTTCCACCGATTCCTTCAATCATAGAATCTATTACTTCTAGGCTATGTGTTGTACAAATTAACTGAACATTATATTCTCTACAAGATTTAACAAACCAATCAAATACTTCTTTTATCATATCTTTATAAATAGCAGTTTCTATTTCATCAATTAATAAAATTCCATTTCTAGCACTTATTAATGCACAAGCTAAAGTTATTACTTTTTTAACTCCATCTCCAAAGCTAGATAATGGCATTAATTTATACTTTTTATGATATATATAAATAGATGTAGTATTCATATAACTATTTGGTAAAACTTCAAATCCTATAATATTTTCATCAAATCTTTCAAGTAATCTTATTATTCTATCTTTATCACCTTTTTTTATTTCTTCTATAGTTGTATTCAATAAATTTTCTCTAAAATGATCATAGGGTGTTACATATACAATTTTTATAATATTATAACTTCCATTAAATCTTAACTGTTTATTTTCTTGAATGTATATTTCTTTATTTATTAACTCTTCATCATCTTTTTTTAAACTAACTTTCCCATCAAATGCTTTACTATCAAAATAATTTTCATTACTATTTAAATCTACTATACCACTTAAATTACCTTCTATTTTAAGCTCATTTCTACATTCATTTATGATAGAGTCTATATGTATTAATCTATTTTCGTTCTGATTTTTAGGAAACATTTCTAAAAATAATTCAAACTTAGATACATTGTTACTATCTCTTTTAGAAGCATTTAATAACATATTTTTAATGCTATCTGGATTTTCTAAAAGGGATATTGCTTCTAAAAGGGATGTTTTTCCACTATTGTTATCCCCTACAATTATATTTGTAGACAAAAAATCTTTTAGCTCTAAATCTTTCACTCCTCTAAAATTTTTTATATTTATATAACTTAAGTAATTCATATTATCACTTCTCTCTTTTATATAATTTAATAAATTATATAAATTAAGAGCTATTAATATAACTTTATAATTAAATATAAAAAAAGAGCTATTAAAAATAGCTCTTTAACTACTATATAAACAAGTTTAAACCTGAATCTTCAGCTGCACCTAAATATGCTGCAACTCCACCTAAATCAACACCTTCTATAAGTTCATCTTTTTTAATTCCCATTAAATCCATACTCATAGAACAAGCAACTAGCTTAACACCCATGTTAATAGCATTATTTATCAATGTATCCAAATCATCAACATTATGTTTTTTCATTATTTCATTTATCATTTTAGGTCCCATTCCACCCATATTCATTTTAGATAAAGGAAGTTTTCCAGTGTTACTTGGTAGCATAATATCAAACATTTTTTCCATAGTATCTTTTTGAACTTTTACTTTTTCTTTTTTCTTTAATATATTAAGTCCCCAGAATGTGAAAAACATAGTAACCTCTTTACCCATAGATGCTGCACCTGTAGCTATTATAAATGATGCTATAGCTTTGTCTAAATCTCCACTGAATACTACCATAGTAGCACCATCTTTACTTTGTGTGTGTGTTAATGAACATGAATTTTTTGCATTAACAGGATTTACTCCTTTTTGTATATATGCAACATATGCTTTTTTATCTTTATCAAAATCAGCTTCTAAAAGAGAGTTTCCTGTTGTTTCACACCAAGCTTTTATATCTTTACTAAACGCTACATCACTAGCCTTTACTTCTAATATTTCTCCTTCCTTCATATTAGACATTTCTTCAAAAACTCTTCGTATTGGTCCTGGACACTGAAGACCACATGCATCTAATTCTATATTAGCTTTTATATTTTCGCTCATAATAGCTACCTCTTTACTTAAATTTTCATTTACTTTCACTTTATTTCTCTTTTGATTATCTATTGTTTTCTTTGCTCTTTTGACTGATGAATATGTCTTATATCCACCATCTATATTAAAACATTCAAATCCATGTTGTGCTAATATTCTACAAGCAATATAACCCCTTAGACCAACCTGGCAAGTTACATAAATTTTCTTATCTTTTGGTAGTTCATCTAATCTATTTCTTAAATTTCCAAGAGGTATATTAATAGAACCTTCTATGCTACCAGTTGCTAATTCATATTCATCCCTTACATCTAATACTATATCTTTATTTTTTAAAGCTTCTTCAACTTCATAGTATTGAATATTTCCTACATACCCTTCAATTATATTAGAAGCATAATACCCTAACATATTTACAGGATCCTTTGCTGAATTGTATGGTGGTGCGTAACAAGTTTCAACATCTTGTAAATCAAACACTGTTAAATTCCCCTTTATAGCAGTAGCTATTACATCTATACGTTTGTCAACTCCTTCTATTCCAACACATTGCGCCCCGTATATTCTACCTGTTTTCTTATCAAATATCATTTTTAATGACATTGGAAAAGCTCCTGGGTAATATCCAGCACTTGAATTTGGATGTATATGAATTACTTCATACTCTATTCCTATTCTTTTTAAAGTTTTTTCATTGTTTCCAGTAGTAGCTACTGTGTAATCAAATATTTTAGCTACCGATGACCCTAATGTACCTTTATATGCTACATTTTTGCCACATATATTATCAGCCACTAACCTACCTTGTCTATTTGCAGGCCAAGCTAAAGGTATCATTGTTGGTCTTTTATTTACAAAATCTAAAATTTCTACAGCATCACCTAATGCATATATATTTTCATCTGAAGTCTTCATGTATTCATCAACAACTATAGCGCCTCTTTCATTAAGCTTTAATCCAGCTTCTTTTGCTATAGTAGTTTCTGGTCTAACACCTATAGATAATATAATTAAATCTGTATATATTTCTTTTCCACTATTTAAAACAACTATTTTTCCATTCTCTCTAAATTCTTTAACTCCATCATTTAATATTAATTCAATGTTTTTATCTATTAAATGCTCATGTACAGTACTGACCATTTCTTCATCAAGTGGTGCCATAACTTGAGTACTTGCTTCAACTAAGATTACTTCTATACCTCTTTTTACTAAGTTTTCAGCCATCTCAATTCCTATAAATCCACCACCTATAACTACAGCTTTTTTAGTACTTTCTTTATCAGTGTACTCTTTTATTTTATCTGTATCTGGTATATTTCTTAGCGTAAATAAGTTGTCACAGTCTTTAATTCCATTAATTGGTGGTTTTATAGGACTAGCCCCTGGTGATAACACTAATACATCATAACTCTCTTCATATATTTCATTATTTTTATGATTTTTTACAACTACTTTTTTATTGTCTTTATCTATTTTAATTACTTCACTTAAATTTCTTATATCCATATTAAATCTATTACTCATAGATTCAACAGTTTGAACTATAAGTTTTTCTCTTTCAGCTATAACTTCTCCTATATAATAAGGAAGACCGCAATTTGCGAAAGATATATATTTACCTTTTTCAAACATAATTATTTCAACATTTTCATCCAATCTTCTAAGCCTTGCAGCTGCTGAAGCTCCACCTGCCACTCCACCTATTATTATAACTTTTTTAGACATATCCCATATCTCCTTCTTATTTGATATTTTCGCAGTTTATATTTTAATGTTGTTAAAGTAATAACCTAAAATTTTATTATTTATTTATAATTTTCTTATATTTTAATTATATAAAAGTTTTAATTGTTATTCTGTGACTTTGTCACATAATAAATTACAAAATAAAAAAATCCTGAAAGCTATTAACCTTCAAGATTTTTATATATAAAATATTCTATTTAATTATTTATTTTCATTATTATTATTTCTATTGTATCCTTGATTATTATTAAAACTTATTTGCTTTCCTGGTATTATAGTAGATACTGCATGTTTATATATAAGATTTTGTTGCTTGTTTTCACCTTCTAATAATACTATGTAGCTATCGAATCCCTTAACATATCCCTTAATTTGAACTCCATTCATTAAAAATATTGTCACAGGTATTCTTTCTTTTCTTGCATTGTTTAAGAATAAATCCTGTAAATTTAAAACTGTATTTTTCATTAGCTTAATACCCTCCAAAAATGATTTATCATATTTATTTTTTATTATATATATTATATTCTATATTACACAACATTTACCTTTTTTTCAATATAAGTAATTACATCATTTAGAAGTATTTTTTCATCATTATAATCATCTAGATCAAACCATTTTGCACCTTCATACCTTCTAAACCATGTTAATTGTCTTTTAGCGTATCGTCTTGAATCTCTCTTTATAATTTCAACTGCTTCATCATATGTATACTCTCCATCTAGATATTTTATCATTTCTTTATATCCTATACCTTGCATAGATGTTAAATCTTTAGAGTATCCCCTTTTTAGCAATTCTCTAACTTCTTTTTCTAAACCTTCTTCAATCATTATATCTACACGTAAATCAATTCTTTTATATAGATGATCTCTATCTCTGTTTAATACAATTATTATAGGTTCATACTTTTCATTAAATTTAAGATCATTACTAAAATCATTCATCTTTTTACCGCTTAAGCAAACTTCAAGTGCTCTTATAACTCTTTTTGTATTATTTTTATGAATTCTAGTGGCTGCATTTTCATCTAATTCTTTTAACTTGTTGTGCATGTAATCTATCCCATTTTCCTCAAGTTCTTTTTTTAAAGATTCTCTTAGCTCATTATCAGCATCTGATTTTGCAAAATCCATATTGTATATAAGTGAATTTAAGTAAAGACCTGTTCCTCCAGTTACTAACGGAAGTTTATTATCTTTCACGATATCGAGTATATAGTTATTGGCTCTTTCTTGAAACTCAGATACCGAAAAACTAAAATCAGGATCAACTTCATCTATTAAGTAATGTTTCACACCTTTCATCTCATCAGTTGTTACTTTAGCACTTCCTATATCCATATATTTATATATTTGCATAGAATCAGCGGATACTATATCCATATTCATTTTTTTAGCAAGTTGTATAGATAAATTTGTTTTTCCAACTGCTGTAGGTCCAGTTAATATAACTAAAGGTATTTTTTTCATATTCTCCCCTTCTTTCTTACATAATTCTTTTAAACATTTTTTCTATATCCGTCTTTGATATTTCTACAAATATCGGTCTACCATGCGGTCATGTAAAAGGGTTTTTACATGTTTCAATTTGTTTTAATAGGCTATTAATTTCTTCATCATATATCGTATCATTAGCCTTTATTGCTGATTTACATGCCATAGAGGCAAATTTTTCACCTTTTAGTTCATAATTATTTTTTATCTCATCAATATTATCAATTATATCTAAAACAAACTTTTCTGATTCTGGAGTTCCAAATGTAGTCGGTACACATCTTATCATTATATGATTTTTACCAAATATCTCTATTTCAAACCCAAATTTCATAAATAAGTCTATATTATTTTCAATTTGTAACATGTCAGTTGTTGGTAATTCTAATACAATAGGATCTAATAACATCTGCATATTTATATCCATATTATAAAACTTGTCCATATATCGCTCATATAGTACTCTTTCATGTGCGGCATGTTGATCTAATAAATACATATTACTTCCCTTTTGAAGTATTATATAAGTTTTAAAAATTGTTCCTATAATTAAATAATCGTTTAAACAAAAATCATGACTATTATTTTTTAAAAGTTCAGTTTGCTGTGAATGATTTTCATATAATTCATGTTTTTCTTCTACATTATAATTATCTAATTTACTTTCCTCTGTATATTCATTTTCAATTTGACGTTCATTTAATTCTTTTTTATCTGATTTGCTATTTTCTAATTGTGTGTCTAATTCAATTAAATCATTAAAACTATATACCTTATTTAAATCAATAGCTTCATCTAATACTATAATTTCCTCATTCATTGATTTATTTATAGATTCATTTTCACACTTATTTTTAATTTTACATTCTAAATTTTTTCTTTCTTCTATTTCTTCAAAGCTATACGTTTGATTTTTATATTCTTTTTCTAAATTATTTAATATACCTTGATTTATATTATCTACA
>NZ_JBOFKN010000108.1:0-4846 GCF_051657365.1 Paraclostridium sp. | reverse complement strand
TATTGCTGCTTGAATATCTGTTTCTTTCATGTTATCTCTCCTAAATAAATTTGATTTTTCTAATTTTATGTAGTAATTAAATATTATCTTACTTTTTCATATGTCTGGGATTTAGTGGGGAAAAAGCTTCTTAGAAGGTCGGGGACTAAGGAGCTTTTTTGTTTCCCTAATTTATCTACTGACATTTTTATTAAAAAAGTCAGTTAGAACAAACTTTGTTGTTTATATTTGATTTTTAAATCATTTGCTACAAGATTATATTTACCTCGATAAAACTCTTTTTCTGAAATCCCTATCTTTTCAGCAAGTTCTTTATTAGATAAATTAAAATTAATATAGACTAAAGTTTCCAATTTCTTAACTCTCTGCTTTATTTTACTTTGAGATTTTTTATAAGTAACTCCACTTTTTCTTGCTCTTCTAGTTTTCTCCATAACTAAGCTCCTTTTTCCAATAGATAATACTTTTCTAAAATTTCAAACTTAGTTTTAGTTCTAGCCATAATCTTAGCAACAGTTGGTCCATATTGTTCTATAGCTAATTGATATGCTTCATCATCAATTTTTTTCTTCTCTGTATCACTTAAAACTTGATATATTCCTTGCAATCTATCAATCTTAGCTGTGTATTCCTCTTTAGCTTCCTTAGCTTCTATTGTGCTGTCTATAGCTTCAGAATTAAACTTATGTCCTCTTGCTGTAGGTGTAGTGCTGATATTCTTTTCAGTTGAGTATGTTATATCTTTCAATGTCCAATTCTCTTCTAAAGCCTTGTAAATAAAGCCAATTCCTTTTTGAGATTTAGTTGCATAATTAACAACCTCTTTGATTCTTTCAAAAGATAGTCCCATATTTTCAACTAAGAACATGATATTTTTACAAGTTGGTATATCTTTTACGTTCTCAAGCAAATATTTTTTAATCTCTTTTATATTTTTTTCAAAAGAACTACTACTAGATTTTTCAGGTTGGTTAGTATCTTGGTCTTTATAATTTATATTATCTTGGTAAGTAGTAGTTATTATTAAATTATTATTAATAAAGTTATTATTATTAGCCTCTACAAATTGTGTAATCTCACTAACACACTTTGTAGAATCTGACTCACACAAATTGTGTAATTCTATTTTTTCTTCTAAGTTAGATTCTACAATTTGTGTAATCTCACTTTCTTCTTTTTCAGAGTAGATATTTAGATAATAAAGATTAGAATCTCTGTATTTACGTTTAACTTGTAATAATCCTAATTCATATAACTTATCAAGATCTCTTTTTATCTGATTATTTGATTTTACTTTTCTATCTTCTCTCATCGAATCCCAAGAGTATATAATAAAAACTTCTCCTTCTTCATCTATCCAATTGTTCTTTGAAGATAATCTTGTTCTATCATACATAAGCATATAAAGACAGTATGCTCCTGGAGTAATTTTCCCCTCAAGTAATAAATTAAATAACCACTTAGGTGTCTGATAAAAATTTATATTTTCTAAATCTTCTTTTTTTATTGCTCTCATTTTGTTACCTCCTGATGAAAGGACTGCCAAGAACCTTCCATTCCTATTTTTATATTTAATTGCTACCCTCAACCCTTAGGTTCTTGGCTATGGGTTAAGAGTATCAATTAAATGCCTACACTAAGTAGGCTTGTATATAAGCCTCCAAAAAGTTATAATGAAATCACGACAAAACAAAATACATTTATGGAGGTATTATATGAAAGAAGTTTGGGCTTGTTTAATTGGTAATTGGGTTTGTCTTAACGATGATCCTAATTGTGTAATGGGAATTCATCGTTCTTCTCCTGTTATGTGGTATGAAGAAGGAGCTGAAATTTGGGCTCCAAATAAAAAAGATTCTGAACATACTTATTATGAATCTGATTTTATTCATATTTACTACAAAGGACAAAGTTATCGAATAAACCCTATTTTTATTCAGATTGTTGGTGAATAATCGGATAAGGACATTTACTTAAACTACTCTTTATAGTATCCTCATCTAAAAATAACTCTTTTTCATTTTTTTTAATTTGGATACTATAAAGATAGTCTATATTTGTTTTCAATTTATCCCATTCTGATTTACTTAGTTTTAATAATTCATTTACTAATACTTGTGTCTTCAATTCTTTCACCTCCCCAAAGCCCACATTATGAGCTTTAAGCAAGTGCCTATTTTCATAGGTTAGTTACTTTTTTATCTTTGTTGATTTCCCCCCTATCATGAGGTATACTCGTACTACCTTGGCCAAGGAAATACTTAATAGGGGGTGAATATTATGATATTTTACATTAACACTGTTACTCATGAGGTCCATAAAGAAAACTGTTCTTGGAAACCTACTGTTAACTTCTCTTGCTTGGGAGTATTTGACTATCCATATCAAGCTATTGCAGCAGCTAAAAAAGCTGGTTATTCAAATGCTGATGGTTGTGCTTATTGTTGTCCGGGAATGCATACTAAATAATTTAATTATAAAGAGGCTTTAATTTAGCCTCTTTATATATTCTAATATTTTTAGTTTTATATCATTCTTTCGTTTCTCTCAAAACCATATTGTGAACTTCAAATAGAGATTTATTATTACATTTCTTTATACTTTTTGTATAATATTTATTTAAAAAAATTTAATGTTTCATCTATTAACTCTGCAATTATATTAAGTTCATCTATTGAAAATCCTTTTCTTTTTTTGTCCCAAGCTATTAATTTATATCTTAAACCTTGTCTTGATATTCCTAACTTTTTTGCTAAATTTATTTGTTTAATTCCTTTTTTATATAACAAACTTTTTAGATCCAACAAAATCACCTCAAATTTATTATACAAAATGTATAATGTTATGTAAAGTTTTTTTTAACTTTTTTAAATTATTTACATATAAATATTTAATAAAAAAACAACCAATTACTTATGGTTGTTTTTTAATAGTCTATTATTTTCCTTATTTAATTGCTCTTTTACAAATCTACCTAATTCTTTTGGAAATTCATCATATCCACTGGTTATAATTATTTGATAATTCTTTTCTTTTTCAAATTCTTCAACTAATATTTTTAACATATTTTTTAATTTATCAATTCCTATCCCTTTATCAGAAATTGAATCTATTAATAAAAATCCTGGATAAGAATTATCTGTTTTTAAATGTGTTTTTAATAAAGATAAAAAATAAAAAAACTTTTTAGGGACTGCCGAACTAGCTTCTGAATAATAGCCCTCATTTATAATAGGCATATAACTCTTATCTAACCTTATTTTATTTACTTCTGGATATAATTTTTTCATTAACTTAGTAAACTCTTCTTCAAATATTTTTAAGTTTTCTTCTAACTCTTCCTCTTTTTCCTTCTCTTTTTTTTCTAATAAAATCTTTTCCATATCTAAATCTTTTGTTAATTTTTTTATATCCTTTTCTAAATTTATTTTTTTACTCAAATTATCTAGTATTAATCTTATATTTTCATTTTTGTTCATATAATCTATTTGTTCTTTGTTTAATTGTTCAATTGTATTCGAATTATTACTTTGACTAGAGCTATCTAAGATATTTTTTAAAGAATTTGATACTGATAAGTAATCTTCATCTAATTTTCCTAATTTTATTTCCTTTTCTTTTAATTCATCTTGACAACTTAGTACTGTTTCTTCCATTAAATTCACAGATTTCATTTTAGATTTTACCATATTTGAATATTCATTTTTAGAAAAAATAAATTTTTCATAATTTAAACCATGTTCTGATCCGCATATACATTTCCCTTTTTCTATATGTATACTTTCATTACAAAATGGACAAGAGTTTAAATTATAAAAATTAAAATTCTCACTTGTTAAAATTATTTTATTTAAATCATCTATATCTTTTTTATATTCTTCTATTAAATATATCCCTCTATTGATATCTATATAGAGTTCGTCCATGTCTGATTTTATATTCTTTTTTAATTCTAAAATTTCAGTAAGTTTATTTTCCATTTTTTTTACTTCTGATAAAATAACCGTTCCTTTATTAATTTCTTTTAATAGCTTCTCTACATCTGATTTTATAGTTCTAATTCTGTCATCATTTGACAACAAATTTTGCTTTAAAATACTTTCTGTTATATTTTTTATCTTAAAAATATTTAAACTTTTAATTAAATATTCTATATTATTTTGCTTTATTATTTTTTCTTGCTTTTCTTTGGTCAAATTTTTTATTTTTATATATATATCATAATATTCTTTATTATATGTTCCTAGTAATGTCTCAAAAATACTTCTTTTCATAACAGAACTATTATTATAAAAATTTGTATTTGTCATAAACGCTTCTTGATATATTTTATTAGGCTCCGTAATTTGATCGTAATATACTAATCTCATTAAATCATCAAAATTAATTTTATGCGAGTCATTAAATTGAGAAATTTCAATAGTATCTATTTGTAACTCTTTCAAAATCCAATCTGAAAATGTTTTTTTTGTATTCTCATATAACGTACCACTTCTAAAAATAGGATATAATATATTTTCACCATTACCATCTATTACATATATTTCATTTTTATAAATCTCTCTAATTATGATAAATTTTTTATTATTAATAGTCAAATTTAGTTTTACTCTACCATTTGTATCATTTACAATTTCTTTTAATGGTGTTAAGGATTCCTTTTTAAAATATGGTAAATTATTTCCTAAAGCAAAAAAAACTAAATATGTAAACGTTGACTTTCCCGTTCCATTATCTCCTAATATTATATTTATTCCTTCAGATAAAAGAGGTGATTCATATATATAATTATCTCCTATATATTTTAATTTATTTATAATTATTTTTCCCATATTTCTACCCCATT
>NZ_JBOFKN010000107.1:0-1201 GCF_051657365.1 Paraclostridium sp. | reverse complement strand
GATAATGAGATTATATCAGATATTAATTTAACAGTAGATTCAGTAGTAATTAATGATATAGCTTTAGATTTTGAAGCAGAACTTAATACTGACTATTTAGAGAGTGAAGCAAAAGAAGAAATAAAGGTAGCATTAAATGAATTTCTTTTTAAGAATATCTTTAAAGAAAGAATTTTATATTTTGAGATAGCTTCAATTATAAATAACTGTAAAAGTATTGAGAAATTATCAGACTTAAAAATAAATGGAATTAAGGATGATTTAGTAATAGAGCCTGATAAATTATGTAGGGTAAATTCAATAACAATAGGAGGAATTAGTTAATGGCAGGTTTTACAAATTATGGAGAAAATCTTGTTATAAATGAAGTGCTAAGATCAAGACAACTTTATGTAGGACTAATGAAAGCTAATCCAGAAGAAACAGGGAGTAGTTCTAGTGAAGTTAATACAATGTCTTATGAAAGACAACCAATACAATATATAGAACCTAAATTGGGAGAAACATATAATCAGGAAGACATACAATTCCCTACAGCAACAGAAGATTGGGGTTGGATAACTCATATAGCAATATTTGATTCAAAAGAAAATGGAAATATGATACTCTTTTCAGCTTTAGATTTTAAGAAAGAAATAAGAGCAGCTGATATTTATAAGATACCTAGAGCTTATTTGATATTTTCAATAGATTAGGAGAGAGATAATGAAAGGGAATAATAGACCTCTTATAAAAAAAGAAGTTTGGGAACTAAAGGAGCAATTAGTAGAAGAGTTTTTAGAAAATATAGTTCATGACTTTGCATTGGATTCTAAAGATATCGGAGCTATATCCAATCATATTTCAAATCAGCTAATAACAGTAATAAAAGATACAGCTAAATTAAAATCTAAGAGTGAATTGACAGTTTTAGGAATAGATACTTCAAAAGATTTTACAGAGAAGATTTTATTAAATTTACCACCATATATGAGAAAAGCTAAATTAATAGTAGAACTAGCTAAGACTATCTCAACAGAACTGCAAAGATTAGATTTATTGAAACAGGAAAAGATAAGTTCACTATTAATTTCAACAAATTCTGTTAATTTAAATAGATTAGAAAAAATATATGGAAGTAAATTAAGTAATAGTTTAGGAATAAGAACTAGACAGAATATATTGATAGCAAAAGAGATTGCAAAGTATGAAAGATTCAATA
>NZ_JBOFKN010000106.1:0-31520 GCF_051657365.1 Paraclostridium sp. | reverse complement strand
AACTCTCAAATATAATTTAAAAAGTTGTCCATCGCTCAGCTAATCATTATCTGAATATCTGGCTTGGTTGTTTGTGTTTAATTCTTTTAAAAAGAATTTTTATAATTAACCTACTGTTTAATTTTCAAAGTTCATGTTTGACAACTTCTTTAGTTTAACAAAATGTTTTTATCTTGTCAAATCTTTTTTCTGTTATCTTGTTTGCCCTTTTCTTAAGGACAAGTAATACTTTACCACCTAAACTTAATATCGTCAATAGTTTTTTAAAACTTTTTTTATTTTTATATATATGTCACTTGATATATATATTATCAATTAATTATACTATTTATATATATAGCTTTAATACTCATTCTATATTTTACAAATAATTCAGATATTTAACATAAAGTTAGTATAAATATGATAAAATATTTTAAACAGATATGTAATGAACATAATTACAAATACAATTATTTATAAGTTTAAATAAAGGAGTGATTACATTGGGTACTTATCTTAGAGAACCAGTGAGTGGTTTTACTCATCTGGCAGGAGCTATACTTTCTTTCATAGGACTTTTAGCTTTAGTCATTAAAACAACAATGACTAGTCCTACGGTTATAAACTTAATTGCCGTAATAATTTTCGGCATAAGTATGATACTTTTATATTCAGCTTCGGCTACTTATCATTTAGTAGTATCTTCTGACAAGGTAATTAAGTTTTTAAGAAAGCTTGACCATTCAATGATATTTATATTGATAGCAGGCTCTTATACTCCATTTTGTTTAATAGCTTTAAATGGAAAACATGGATTAGCATTATTTGCACTGATTTCTGCAATTGCAATCGCAGGTGTTTTATTTAAAATGCTTTGGTTTAATTGTCCTAGATGGCTTTCTACTTCTATATACATAGGAATGGGTTGGATTGCGATATTTATTATAGGCCCTTTATCTAAAACAATTTCTCCACAAGGTGTTTTTTATTTAGCTTTAGGTGGAGTATTCTACACAATAGGCGGAATTATCTATGGTCTTAAACCAAAATTTTTAGATTTCAAATATTTAGGTTTCCACGATATATTCCATATTTTCGTAATGCTTGGTAGTTTAACACATTTTTATTGTGTGTTTAAATACGTCATATAAACTTAAGGACGGATTCTTTAATCCGTCCTTTTTTTATGCTTATTAAAATTATATCCCTTACTCAGCTTCTTCATCTTAAATTTCTATAGTCTTTTATTGTAGGTTCAAACAATACCTTTTTATTTCTAATATGTCTAAATTTACTTAGTTCTCTGTATATTTCAGCTCTAGCTATATTCAAATCACCTACTGGTCTATGGTCTATAGTACTATGCCCAGGAGAAAATGATAAGTTTTCACATAGTTCAAATCTTTGTTTTGTTTTAATACATTGTGCAGGAATAACTATTTCAGCAACTTTAATAAATGGAGATTTACTTTCATCCCAATTAATTGATGCATCATTTATGGGCATATCCTTTTTATCAGTTTGAAATTGCACCAAAAAATCAAAAGTTGCATCATGCTGTGATAAGTGATTTTGCATATTTTCAGTTAAGTAATTTTGAGTAAGTTTTATTGGAAGTTCACTCTTATATTGAGATTTGGGTACAACACAATACTTAATTACCCTATTTTTATATGCATATGGAGTTGTACTATAATAACAAACATCCAAAGGACTTGTTTGGTTTTTTCTGTTTTTTAAAATTTCTTTTATTAAACCTAATCGTTTTTCTTTCGTAAGTTTATAAAATAGAGTTACTGGTTTCTTCTTTTTAACCATATAATACATAGCATCTCTAAAAATTTTCAAATTAGCTACAGGCATTGTTTTGATTGTTAACATTATAAAATCTTGGGTGTTTTTTTCATCTCTACTATATTTTTTACCATTAACATCTACAAGCTTTATAGCCATACCTCTAATGTCCTTAGATTTATCACTTTTAATTTTATTTCCACCACTAGAAAATCTAACAAAACAAGAATAGCTCATACCAGGCTTTAATAAATCAGTTTTTAAATTTTCGTCCAAGTTTTCAACTACATTAAAATGTGCTTTTACAAGTCCTAATTGCTTTGGGTGAGCTCCTCTTTTTGTATTTCCTTTTTTGTAATCTTTCAAAAGTTTTTCTTTTAATATATATATAATTTCTTTGGTCATTAACTCTCTATTTCTATATTCCAAAATAATAGCCTCCAATACTTTTTATAATAAGATTCCATATGTTTCAGTTTTGACAAATATACTATTATTTAAAACAAAATTAGGGATGTCTTAAGTTAATAAGACATCCCTGTTATACTTATTTTATTTATTTCATAACTCTCATTGCATTTAATACTGCTATTAATGCAACTCCTACATCTGCAAATATAGCTTCCCACATAGTAGCAACTCCGCCCGCTCCTAATACTAAAACTATTAATTTAACACCTAATGCAAATATTATATTTTGCCATACAATTTTATTAGTCTTTTTAGATATTTCAATAGCTTTTACAATATTACTTGGCTCATCAGTCATTAAAACCACATCTGCTGCTTCTATAGCTGCATCTGATCCTAAACCTCCCATAGCAATACCTACATCTGCTCTTGCAAGTACTGGAGCATCATTTATCCCATCTCCAACAAATGCAATTTTTTCTTTTTCATTTCTTCCTTCATATAAATCTTCTAACTTATTTACCTTATCAGTAGGAAGTAAATTTGCATATACTTTATCTAAGTTTAATTTTTTTCCTATATCATCAGCAACTGCTTGATTATCTCCTGTTAACATAACTGTATGTTTTATGCCTATACTCTTAAGACCTTCTATACAAACCTTAGAATCATCTTTTACCTTATCTGCTATAACAATATATCCTCTATATTTTTTATTGACAGCTATATATACTACTGTTCCAACTTCCTTAGCTTTAGAATAGAATATATTTTGAGTCATCATAAGTTTTTCATTACCAGCTAATATACGCTGTCCTTCGTAGTCTACTCTAATACCATGAGCTGCTATTTCCTCATAATTTTTAATTTTATCTAAATCAACATTTCCTTCATAGTGTTTTACTATAGATTTAGCTATTGGATGATTTGAATTAATTTCTGCTATAGCAGCATATCTTAACAATTCATCTTCACTTATACCTATAGGTTTTACACTTGTTACATCAAATACACCTTTTGTAAGTGTTCCAGTTTTATCAAATACTACTGTATCTACATTTCTTAAAGCTTCTAAGTAACTACTTCCCTTAATTAAAATACCTTGTTTTGATGCATACCCTATTCCACTAAAGAAACTTAATGGTATAGATAGTACTAAAGCACAAGGGCAAGAAACAACTAAGAATATTAGCCCTCTATAAAACCAACTATCAAAAGATGCTCCCGGTATTACAATTGGAGGAACCACAGCTATTAACATTGCTGAGATAACTACTACAGGCGTATAATATTTAGAGAATCTAGTTATAAAGTTTTCAGTTTTAGATTTTTTAGTACTAGCATTTTCAACTAAGTCTAAAATTTTAGAAACAGTAGACTCTTCAAATTCCTTTTCAACTAATATAGTTAATAAAGCATTTTTATTTATAAACCCTGATAAAACTTCTTCTCCTTTACCAACTTCTCTTAATAAAGATTCTCCAGTTAATGCAGATGTATCGACCATACTAAATCCATCTACAATAGTTCCATCTAACGGTATTCTTTCACCTGGTTTTACTACTATTAAATCCCCAACTTCCACGTCATATGGGGAAACTTCTTTTATTTCAGAACCTACTTTTAAATTTGCATAATCTGGTCTTATTTCCATAAGTGAAGCTATAGATTTTCTTGATTTACCCACAGCCTTAGCTTGTAAGAACTCTCCTATCTTGTAAAATACCATAACTCCAACAGCTTCTGCCGATTCACCTATAGCTAGCGCTCCAATTGTCGCAATGGACATTAAGAAGTTTTCATCAAATATCTGACCTTTTCCTATATTTTTAATAGCTTTTAATAATACATCTCCACCTACTATTATATAAGCGAGAACAAATACTATTGTATTAAAGCTAGATTCTTTTCCGGTTGCAAGTTCATATATCCCGAATATATACACTAAAACACCTATTGCAAGTTTTATCATATCTTTTTTTTCATTATCATCTTTTTCAATGTCTTGATTTTTTTTTATATTTTTTTTATTATCTTTAAACTGTATATCCAGTCCTGGTTCTGTATCATTGATTATATCAATAACTTTATCCATTGTTTCTTTAGAACTAATTCCCGAAACTAAATTAACTGTCAACACCTTGTTGATAAAGTTTAGGTTAGCACTTTCTACTTCACTTAACTTATCCACTTTTTCACAGATTACCTCTGCACAATGTGCACAATTTAATCCATTTAATATTAATTCCTTCTTTTTAGATTTATTTTTAGCTTCTTTTACTTTTATATCTAAACCTGGTTCTGTATCATTTACTATCTTTATAACTTTATCAATTACTTCTTCTTGATTTAAATCGGATTCAATATTTAGAGTTAATACTTTATTTATGAAATTTAGGTTAGCACTCTCTATTTCTTCTAATTTATTAACTTTTTCATTTATAACCTCGGCGCAATGCGCACAATTTAATCCGTCTAATATTATTTCTCTTTTAACAAGAGCATTTGTACTCATATTATCCCCTTCTATCTTTTAAATTTTTATTTGTTATAAGTTTCTTGTATATGTGCTAATCCACAATTAAATATTTGATTTATGTGATTATCATCTAACGAATAATATACTGTTTTTCCTTCTTTTCTAAACTTAACTAATCTAGCTTGCTTTAAAACTCTTAATTGATGCGATATTGCAGAATGAGTCATTTTTAATAAATCCGCTATATCACATACACACATTTCACTAGCAAATAATGCGTACAAAATTTTAATTCTCGTAGTATCTCCAAATACTTTAAATAATTCAGCTAAATCATATAACGTCTCTTCTTCTGGCATTTTTTGTTTAGCTTTATCAACCAATTCTTCATGTATCTCTTCACACAAGCAATCTTTTATTTCGTCTATATTACACGTCATCGTGAATCCTCCTTTTTGCATTCATACAAACGTATGAATAACTGTTCATATATAATATTATATGCTTGTATCAATATTTTGGCAACTATTATATAAATTTAATTTTAAATGCACATAATGAAGCTTCTTTTCTTATATATATATAATAAAGTGTTTTCAAAATAAGATACGAAGTCTTTAATTTAGGAGGTTAATTACTTATGAACTTTGATGGTTATATGAACCCTATGTTTTCTGACATGGATAATAAGTATATATATCCTATGCCTTATGTTAATCCAATGGTATATATGAATCCTTATATGGTAAACCAAATGCCTAACCAAAATAGCAAACAACAAAATGCTAATGAAAACCAAAGTGATCAATATACAAATACTTATCAGAATAACCCTATGATGTATATGAATCCTTACATGATGAATCCTATGATGGGTAATGTAGATCCTAGCATGATGATGCAAATGTGTATGCAGATGATGCAGATGATGCAGATGATGAGTGGAATGCCACAAGTTAATTCGATGCCTGGTATGCCTGGCATGCCTATGGATAATATGATGATGCATGATAATAGTGGTAATGGGTACGCTGACCCTATGAAACAAATGCCTGGTATGCCTATGATGATGCCTATGATGGGCTGTATGCCTGGTATGCCTAATATAAACATTGAAGAATTTGATGAAGAAGAAATGTAATTAGATTCAATTTAATTGGGGGTAGAATAAAATTAAATAAAATTATTTTTTATTCTATGTATAAACTCACTTATTTGAGGTCATAATATTAATGTATTCCTCATAATATTCCCCCAATATTATAAATACATGAAAAAAGCCCTAGCTTATGCTAAGGGCTTTTTCTATTTTATTTATTTGCTACAACATTTTTTACTATTTTTAATATATCTGTAGCTATCTCTACATTAGATTTAACACTTTCTTTTGCTACTATAAAATCTGCCGTTGTATCTGTAATAACTTCACTTACATCCTTTAAGTTATCACTTATTTCACTTACATTATCAACTACCATAGGCAATTTAGTAATAGTAGCCGTAACATTATTTGAATTAGATGAAACTAAATCTTTTATAGATTTTATAAAATCATTTATATTTTTTAAAGTTATTATTAAATAAACTAATGCTATGCATCCTAGTAACGCTGCTACACAATATATTGCATTAATATCTATATACATATTAAGCCTCTACCGCTTCGCTTGTTTCTATTTGAGGAATTTCTTCCGTATTATCTTCTACATTTTTATTTTTCTTAGTTTGTAAGTATTCTTTTATTTTTTTCTTTGATTCTTGGAAGTTTTCTTTTCCCATGTTTAATTGCTCATTAACTTTAACCTTAGCTTGTTGTGATTTTTCATTCACTGTATTTGCAACTTGCTGTGATTTATCCTTTATATCTAATCTTGTTTCTTTTCCTGACTTAGGAGCTAATAATATTCCACCTAAAGCCCCTGCTGTTATTCCTGCTGCTATCCCTGCAGTTGCTATCTTCATCTTTTTGTTTCTTTCAGCTATTTTTTTAGCTCTTCTTTTTTGCTCTAATTTTTGTGCTAAGTTCATGTTATCTCCTCCAAATTTGTTTATACTCACTTTATACCCAAATCATGTATAAATTAACACTATTTTACAATAAAATAATAGCAAAATCAAATTTAATCAAGAAAATCATAAAAGTCTTCAGATTCAGATTCAACAAACTCATATAACACGTTTTGTTCAAAGAACATTTCTTCTTCTAATTCTATATAGTCTGCAAAATTACATTGAAGTAATTTATTTATATATAACCTATCTTTCTCGTTGTATGTAGCCACAAAAAACTTATCACTCATTTGATAATATAGGGCAGTTAAATCGTTATTTATTACATATGTTTCTTCTTTTACATGATTGTTATCAAAATTGAATCTAGTAAATAAAGTTCCTAAATCTAAATCACTTTTAAGTACAAACGGATTCAATTTATAAAATTTATCTACAAATTCATCTTTATTTTTCAAATCATAAATTGCTATATATTCAAATTTAGATATTTCATCAAATACCTCAAAATCATATATACCTTCTTTATCAGCAAACATCAATGAGTTTATTTTGTATTGTTCATTTTCATAGCTTATATGAAAAGCTAATTTACAAGTATAATATCCATCATTATCTTCATACAAAACATCACAAACATATGTATTATCATCTTTTTTAATAACTTTATTTTTAAGTAAAGCTCCATTTATATTAGTTATATGCATGTTTGCTATGTCTTCATTGTTAGAAAAATACTTTAAACTATCTTTATCCCATGCTATAAACCTCATGGTCATATAATTTATAAATTCTATATCTGTATCTATTTTTTTGCATATTTTAGGATATAAGTCAAATATATCAATCTCAGCTTTATACTTTTTTATAATGTCTATATACTCATCAACATTTCCTGGCAACTCTTTGTTCCAATAAATAGATTTTTGTCCATAGTAATTAACTAGACTTAAAGCTTCCTCTTTAGTAATTTGTATTCTATCTGATCCTAATCCTCCCATTAATCTTTCTTGTTCTTTATTTAAATCCTCATATGAAGCATTTCTTAAACTTACATAATCAGCTATTCCTAATCCTTCTGCATCTATTAAAAAATATTGATATAGTATATCTTCATCATCTTCCCATCCGATTATAAGTCCCATACTCCCCATTAATCTCGAATTGGTTACCTTTGCAAAAATGAATTTCATTTTATCAAACACCCTTTCTTAAATATGTATGTTTCACCATATTTTTTTACCGACTGTATACTCAATTCAATCAGCATACTTTTAAATATACCCATTTAAAAATTAATTTTAAATTATTTCTTATATTTTTACAACTCTATGCCGATTTTATAATATAATAGATAAAAGAAAAAATCGTACTGATTGAGGTGATATATATGAAAAAAACAGCAGCATTCTTCGATATAGATGGGACTTTATATCGAGATTCATTAATGGTTGAACACTTCAAGAAACTTATAAGATATGAAATCGTAGATGAAAAGGTATGGTTAACTAATGCCAGAGATACATTTGTTAACTGGGATAAAAGACAAGGTAATTATGATGATTATCTTTTTGAAGTATGTGATATATACGTAGAATCTTTAAAAGGTTTAGATTTATGTTCTATCAATTTTACTAGTAATCAAGTTATAAAACTTAAATCTGATAGAGTTTATAAGTATACTCGTTCTCAAATAAAATGGCATTTAGATCAAGGTCATGTAGTTATATTTATATCTGGAAGCCCTGATTTTTTAGTGTCTAAGATGGCTAAAAAATATAATGCAACTGATTTTATAGGAAGCACTTATGTGTTTGAAAATGATAAGTTTAACGGAGAGGTAATTCCTATGTGGGATTCAGCTAGTAAAAATATTGCTATAAATGATTTTGTTGAAAAATACAATTTAGATTTATCTAAGTCATATGCATACGGAGATACAAACGGAGATATAAATATGCTTAGAAGAGTTGGAAATCCTATAGCTATAAATCCAACTAAAGAATTGCTTCATCAAATAAATAATGATGAAACTATAAAAAATATATCTAAAATAATAATTGAAAGAAAAGATTTAATTTATCAATTACCTGCTTCTGTTGAAGTTTTAGATATGTAGTATTTACTAGGAGGTATTAATGGATTTAACTAACAATAAAGAATTTATAAATAAACTTAATGATGATATAGAGTCTTTAAGTAAAACACTATATTTAGATAACCCAGATTTATGGCTTGATTTTTTAGAAAAGTCTTCTGATAAAAACTTTGATGAAATGGGTTTATTCTTTGCAGCTAAATATAATTTTTTATCTATAATAAAGTATGCTGTAGAGAAAAATAATTTTGATTTAAAAAATAGCTCAAAAAACAAAGCTTTTAATTCTATAAAAAACCATCTAATAGATGTTGCTCGTACAGAAGGTTCTTATGATGTTCTAGCTTATTTATCCGGTGAAAACAAAGTAGAAGTTGAAAATAAAACTAAACTTAGCTTCGAATGTTCAGAAAATAATTCTGTAAAATTTAATAATGATTACGTTGGGTCTACTTACAATTGCCCCCACTGTAATTCAAACATATTCCAATTTGGATATAATGTTTTTATTTCTTCAACTTGCACTTACTCTGTTTCTCATAGAAAACTTATTAGGTCTAATCCAAAAGAATTAGATACAATTGTTTGTGCTAGTTGCAAAAAGGAAATACCAGAGATTACACCAACTAAACTTGAAAATATTCTTAATATCGAAAACTGCATTACTTGTAGCACTCATTTACCTACTTCAGGAATTCTAAAAGAAGTAATCGTAAACTTTAATAAAGATCATGATGTTTTCGAAGATGATAAGTCTATATATTGTTGTAAATCATGTAGAAAACCACTTGAAAACGTGCAATTACAACATTTTAATTTGATATAATTTGTAATTTCCCAGGAAATCACGTCAAAAAACACTCTTTTCAAATATAAAAGAGTGTTTTTTAATTTATCTTAGTTTCATTATTTTTCTTAATTTTTCATCGTAATATTCTATAAACAAAGTGTATACATAGTCATATATTAAAAATACTATCTGAAATGCACATATTGTGAATATATTTACAGGTATAAATATTATACTTCTTAATATGAAGTACAATGCAAAAACTGATATATTTGCAAATATCAATTTCAAAAATAAGTCTATAAACAAAGGCCTATCTCTTTCAATTAAATATTTAATTAAACCATAAATACCAAATGTAAATATATATAGTAACCATTGTGCCTTATTGGATATAACTAAAAAGCTTAATATAGATGATGCTATATAAAACGCTATACCCATCTTAACTCCATACTCAACTATAATAATAGATATCAATAACGATGCTAAACCCATAAAAAACAAAGTATTCATAGGTATTATGTTAGAAAGTAATAACAAAATAATATTTACAGCTAGAAGAATCCCTCCATATGCTATTTTTTTACTCATATACTATCACCCTTAACAGCACTCTATGAAGTCTCCACCAAAACATTCACATATACTATCTAAACACCATAATTTAGTACAAGTTTCACAACAATCATCTCCACAGCAACAATCATCACAACAGCAGCAACAACAACATCCATCTAAATCACTACGTCTTCTTCTATTATAATTTCTTGCTCTTCTATCATAGTTATCATAATTGTTGTTGTATCTTAATATAGCAGATTCATAATCTTTATTTTCTGGACTCAAAGAAGTCGCTTTGTTTAAAAATTCTTCTCCTTGTTCATAATAGCCTAAGTTCAGCGATGCTACTCCCATCAAATAAAACCACTTAGAACTACTTTTATCAGCTATAGAAGATAACAAATCATAAGCCTTTTTAAATTCTTGATTGTTGATAAAATTATTAGCTAAATTTAATTTTTCATTATAACTAGGATTACTGTACATTAACTTCACACCCTTTATTCAATATATTTTTATATCTAAGATAAACTCCTGAATAAACTATGTTTTCTATTATGTTTACATTAGTTTTAATATGTAATTTATCTATAGACTGTGTTAAATATCCTAAACTTATAGAAATAAGTTTATCTACCCTTTTACTTAATTCATCTTTTCTATCAGCATATTCAACAAATGGATTGTATCTTCCTTTTTTTATATCTTTATCTAAATCTTCGTATGCATCTAATGTATATATGTACTTACCTATATTAAAGCCTATCCTTCTTAAGTCATACTCATATTCATCATTTTTGTATGCAAATATTTCACCCATAAGGTTTCCAAAAGTATTTGATACCTCATCTATATTAGTACTCTTTTTAGTTTCAAATTCTTGTAAATTTTCTAATTGTTCCTTTATGTAATCAGCTTTTTGTGGATATTTTTCATAAGCTTTATTTAGTTTACCCTTGTATATATTATATGCTAATATATCTTTTATTCCTTTATCATCATTTAAATTATCTTCTAGCTTATAGTAAGTTAAAAGTACATTCATACTAGCAGCATATTCCGTTATCTCATTTACTATTCTAGCTTTCTTTTTAACAGGATTTGCAATACATACCTCTTGAGTTATTGTAGACTTAGGCCTATATACAGATGTTAAAAGTAGTATTAAAAATGTTATATCATAATTTAATGATAACCTAGAAATTTCACCATGGTTTTGTTTTAAATATTTACATAATCCACAGTAGTAACCTTTATACGTGTCAAATTCTCTAAAAGTTAAATCCATTTTATTTATTCTAACATATCCAAACATACATATCCTTTCCATTCAAAATATAATTAAGTATACATAAAATAACTAATACCCTAATTATCTTTGTTCATATAAATATATTATCTTTTTCTTTATATAATATACACTTTTTATCATTATATCAATTATCATCCAAATTTTAATTACTACATGTATTAAAAAAAGAGATATCTCATTTTTTGAGACATCCCTTTTTATAAACTAATCAACTAAGTTTTCAGCTAACTTTCCTAAGAAATCTTGTACATTAGTAACCATAGTTATAACTTCTAAACTACCTCTATCTCTTAGCTTATTAACAGCAAATTCTGAAATATCTATAGTGTAAAAATTAACTGGTCTAATTTTACCATCAACAAGTCTATATGAAGGAGTCATATTCCCTACAGCTATAGTATGAAGTTGAGTAGCTAAACAAATTACTGTTGTAGCTTTTTTCACATGATTTCTCATAGCATCTTGTGCTTCATAGACATCTCCATAAACTATAGGTAATGGTCCATCATCCCTTATAGATCCTCCAAGAACTATAGGAACATTATTTTTAACACAAGCATGGATTATTCCATCTTTTATATTTTCATTTTCAATTAACTTTTCTATAGAACCAGCTTTTCTCGCTTTATTTAATAAATCTAGATGATGATAATGACCATCTTTTATAGATTCTTGTGTATAAACATGTTGTCCTAGTGCCGTTTCAAATACTCCAGCTTCTAAATCATGTGTAGCTACTGCATTTCCACCTAAGAATGCATCTACATATCCATTGTCTATTAAAGATGCCATAGCATCTCTTGCTCCTTTAGAAAACACTGCTGCCGGTCCTAGAACCCATACTATGTATCCATGATCTTTTTCATATTTTAATAACTCATACATATTTTCATAATCTTTAGTATATGATGTTTCTCTTGATCTTCCTGATCTAAAAGCAAATACATCGCCTTTAGCTTCTTCTTCACTTTGGAATCCATTTGGATATAAATATATTCCATCTACAGCATCCTCAGTTCTTCCTACAACAACTTTATCCCCTACTTTAAGTCTTCTAAATTCTACAACATCAATTTTATTTTCATCCGTTATAACAGGTACACAGTCCATTCTAGTTTCTTCTGCCAATACCCACTCACCTTTTACTTTGAAATACTCTGGATATATAGACATAGCATGATAATTATCAGGTGCTACTCCATCTTTTTCAACTACTCCATATGTTGCATCTGGCGCTTTAACAAATCTTTCTTGTGTAAAATCAGGCGATTTATACTCTCTTAATTTAAAAGTCATCTCTACAACCCTCCAAAATAATTTATCTTTATTTTACCTCTTTGATATAATTATATCATTTTTTTCAAAAAATTTGGTGCATAAACTCTATTTTAAAGAAAACGTTAACTCTTCTTCATTATATTCACCTTCACTTGATATTTCTAACTCTTTCAAAATAACTCTTATTATCCCTTTATTTAGAAATAAATTTCCATTTACATTAACTATTTTTAAATTTTCATCATCATATTTAACCTTAATATATTCCGTTAATTCATCTTCAACAATTATATTAAATTTTTTATCTAAATAAACTTTAAACAGCCAAGACATAGCTTTATCATTTAGATTATTAATTAGATAATCTATAAATAAATATATTTCTCCATCTTCTTCTATTTTCATAAATTCAGGGACATCGTTTATTAGCTTGTCTATAAAATTATCAAACCTATCCATTTTATTCCTCCTATTATTATATGTATATCTCTTTATAAAATATTTTATCAAAGGTTAACTCTTAATGCATTTTTTTCATCTATATTTCTATATAATCTAACTTTATATTTTCTATATTTTCATCATTAATTTCTATCTTATTCATAGTAGTTGGAAGTTTAAACCTCCTAGGACCTACAGAACCTGGGTTTATATATAATATCCCATCTTTTTTGTAAAATTCTTTTTTATGTGAATGTCCATATATAACTATATTTATACCTAATGATTTTAAATCTTTATCTATATTCCTTATATCGTGAATTATATATATTTTAATTTTATTAATTTCAATAATTTTAAACTCACTTACATCATTAAACTCTATACTTTTATCACAATTTCCTTTTACATATTCACAATTAGCTATTTTATTTAAATCTTTTATTATTTCCATTTTACCTATATCCCCTGCATGAATTATTAAGTCACAATCACTTAAATTACTTTTAACTTCACTTCTTAAAAGTCCATGAGTATCTGAAATCACGCCAATTTTCATATAAATTTCCTTTCTTTTATTAAAAATCCCCTCTAGCAAAAGGCTAGAGGGGAAATATATTATTCTTTAAAGTCATATATTAAGTTCAATAAATCTAAGAATATATTTATAAAATCTAAGTATAAATTAAGAACATGTAATGATAAATCTTTGCTATCATTTATATTTCCATTGTCTATATCATTTTTTATCAAACTTACATCATATAATATATATCCACTAAATATAGCTATACTAAAAATAGTAACTACTATATTAAAAAATCCATATCCCATAAATGCTGCAATTATAGAAAGTGGTATTAAGACTATTAATCCTATAAATAAAGTATTTCCTAATCTTAAATATTTATCACTTTTTTCTTTTTTTGCTACCATTGATAGTACAAAAAATATCAATGCAGTAACTACTAAAATATTTATTACAACTTGAGTTCCTAGTCCACCTATATACATTTCAAGTATTGGATATAATAATATTCCATTTATAAACGTAAATAAATATACCCAATTCATACTAAATCTAGATGGTATCTTGTCTTTTCTAGATACTAAACATAAAATCAATAAACATACTATTACAACTATAACTATAACATTTGCCACCATTACTAAACTTTCAGGAACAAACATTTTACCAAATCCATATCCTATAAAGCAAAATAATATAGATATTGCTAAATATTTAAATACTTCAGCCATTGGATTAACTATTACTTTATTCATTTAAATTCACTTCCTCTTATAATCTGTAACATAATTATAACTTTTTTATACCCAAAATTAGTTAAATTATAGTTACAAAATAAACTTTAGTTTAGTAAATTTAAATAATTTTCATATCCCTCTTTTTTCATATTTTCTTTTGGTATAAACTTAAGTGCAGCTGAATTTATGCAATATCTAAGTCCGCCTTGATCTTCTGGTCCATCATCAAATACATGACCTAAGTGAGAATTAGCTTTTGTACTTCTAACCTCGATTCTATACATATCATTAGAAAAATCGCTCTTTTCTCTCAAAACTTTTTCACTTACAGGTTTTGTAAAGCTCGGCCAACCACATCCTGAGTCAAATTTATCTTTGGAAGTAAATAAAACCTCACCACTTACTATATCTACATATATTCCTTCTTGTTTATTATTCCAATATTCATTACTAAAAGCTGCCTCTGTTTTATCATTTTGAGTTACTTCAAATTGTATAGGCGTTAACTTTTCTTTAAGTATATTTCTTTCATTATTATTTTTGTCCCAATTATTTTTTATAAAATCATATCTACCAGAACCTCTATAATACATTTCATAATGTATAGGTTCTTTTTTATAATAATCTTGGTGATATTCCTCAGCTACATAAAAAGTTTGTGCTGGTAATATTTCTGTCATTATCGGATCATCAAATAATTTACTTTCATCTAGTTCCTTTTTCGACTTAATAGCTAAGTTTTTTTGATTTTCATCATGATAAAAAATAGCCGTTTTGTACCTTCTTCCTCTATCATTAAATTGACCTTGTGAATCTGTTGGATCTATTTGTTTCCAAAATATATTTAATAAATCTTCATATTTAACTATCTCATCATCATAAGTAATTTGAATAGCTTCTAAATGACCTGTTGTTTCTTGACAAACTTGATCATATGTAGGATTTTTAATTTCACCACCTGTATACCCAGCAGTTATTTTTTCAATTCCTTCATATTTACTAAATGGTTTAAACATACACCAAAAACATCCGCCTGCAAATGTTGCTAATTTCATCATATTAATATCTCCTTATTATCTATAGTTAAATTCTTTATTTTTAAATTTTTTATTCTTTTTTATTTATTCCCTGTTTTTATTTACTATAATCTAAATAAACCTATTGTTTCATTATATAAATACTCATAAATATTAAATTCATTAACTTTCAAACTCATAGCTTATTCTTTTTATATAATTATTTATTGACATTCAATAAATAATTATATATTATTAAAATCATAATAAAATGGAAATGAGGTAAATTTTATGAAAAATAGCACAACTTCTAAAATTTTAAACATAATCGTATTGTTAGGAATAACAATTACATGTATACTTCTTTTAGGAACACCCCTAATAGTAACAGCCTTCTTTAAAAGTAATTATTCAATATTAGACCATAAACTTATAATGATTGTTGTCACATGTATTTATTTATGTGGTATTCCTTATCTTATAGCATTATTTAACTTAAAAAGACTTTGTGGGTTAATAGCTAAAAATAATCCTTTTTCAAACAAAATAGTCAAAGCTCTAAAACAAATATCAATATGCTCTTTTAGTGAAATTTTTATATTTTCTGTATGCATATGGTATTTAAAGAACCATATACCATTCTTTGAGAATACACTTTGGATTGGACCTTTTATAGCAATTGCATTTGTAGCTATAACAATTGGACTTTTAGCTTTAGTAGCTTCTGAACTTTTTAAATTATTTATAAATATTAAAGATGAAAATGATAAGACAATATAGAAAGGAATTTTAATATGCCAATTATTGTTAACTTAGATGTCATGATGGCAAAAAGAAAAATGAGTTCTACAGAGCTATCTGAGAAACTTGGAATTACTATGGCTAATCTTTCAATTCTAAAAAATAATAAAGCTAAAGCTGTTAGGTTCACTACACTAGATGCTTTATGTAAAATATTAGAATGCCAACCAGGTGATATATTAGAATATGTTGAAGATGGAGACCCTAGATTAAAATAATTTTAATAATAAATTTGAACCACCTTTTATACAATTTTATAAATGAGTGGTTTTTTAATATAAAGATATAGTTTCTGTATATATTTATATGTTATTATATTATATAAATATATTTTAACCTTGTTTACGGAGGTGTTACTTTGAACGATAAATATATTGTATATTTCATTAGTCGTACTAAATCTAATATGATTAAGTTTATAGAAAATAGATTAAAAAGTAATGATTTGAATGATTTGATTCCTACTCATGGTAATATACTTACTGCTCTTTATGAAAGCGAAGGACCCTTAACTATGAAGGAAATTGCACAAAAAATTGGTAAAGACAAATCTACTGTTACAGTTTTAGTTAATAAGTTAATTACTTTAGGATATATAAAAAAAGATAAGTGTAGTATAGATAAAAGAGTTACTTATATTAGTTTAACTAAAAAAGCATTTGATATAAAAGATAAATTTGATTTTATTTCTTCTCAAGTAAAAGAAACTGCATATGCCAATTTTACAGAAGATGAAAAAAAAGAGTTTTTAAGATTACTTAGAAAGTTAAGCAAAAATTTTAAAGATGCAAATGATAATTTTTAAAAACTTTAATTTTATAAAGATTAATAATAGATCTAAATAAATTTTATAAAGACATCTATTATTAATCTTTTGATTTTTATTTATTTTTTTGTAGGTAATTTTTTAAAGCACCTATCATACCACTATCATTTTGATTTTTAGCAAATTTTATATCAGTGTTTTCTAAAATATCACTTACTACTGTTTTTCTTAATTTCATATCTAATCTTGGTTTTATATATTCCTCTTGTTCCATTATCCCCCCACCAAGAACTATAACTTCAGGATTTATTATATATATAATATTTGCAATTCCTATAGCTAAATTTTCCAACATAACATCAATTTCTTTTATACAAATTACATCACCCAAATTAGCTAATTTAAATATCTCTTCGCCTGATAAATTTTCATCTTTTAACTGTGATACATTTCTTACTAAAGAACTTGTAGTTGCAAGTTGACTAAATCTAGAATTTTTTATATGCATATATCCTAATTCTCCGGCACTGTTTGTAAATCCATGTATAATCTTTTTATCAATTATTATACATCCTCCTATACCTGTACCTACTGTTATACATACACTTGAAGATGTATCTTTAGCTTCTCCCATAAAACTTTCCGCAATTCCCATACAATTTACATCATTTTCCACTTCACATTTTATTCTAAACTCAGCCTCTAATTCCTTTTTAAGCTCTATTCCAGAGTAACCTGGTATCAATGTTGCAGATACAACTTTACCATTTTTACTATCTATTATACCTGCACTTGATATGCAAATCCCCTGGATATCATCATTTTGACTACAAATCCTTACTATATTTTTTATATTCTCTAGTATATCCATATTATTTTTTATTGTCGGTGTTTTATCTTTTAATACAAACTTACATCCTTCTGTTAATATAGAGTATTTTATATAAGTTCCACCTATATCCAAACAAGCATATTTCCCCATTTTATCCCCCTTATAAATACGACTATTACAAACTTCCATTTAATCACATAGAAAAACCTATATTAGTAAAAAAGTATTTTATTAATTTCAACTTTTCCTTCACAGATACCTTCTCTTTATATTAAATTTAATATGTCTTTATAAAAATTAATGTAAGTAATTACAAGATTTCTTATACCATTTTAATTTGTAATTATAGTTTCAATAATTTTTATATTTATTATTTATTTCTCAATTAAAAAGTGTGTACATTTCCCTATTTTAGAAAAGTACACACTTAAATTTATGTTTTATTTTAATAAATAGATACTTATATACTTGCATAAATAATTTTATACAAACTTATAAACCCCTATTTACTATGTTTTTTCATTTCTCTTTCTAATCTTTGTTCCTCAAAATTTTCAACTTCCAATTTTCTTTGTGCTTTATGTTCTGCTTTAGACTCTTTTTGAGCTTCTTGATAATTTAATTTATTATTAATTTCACTTTCTTTTTTATCACATTCACAAGATTTTCTTTCTATCTTGTTACATGCTCTTTCTTCTGCTGATATAACTTTTTCTAATTTATTTTTTTCTTTATTTAAATTGCTCATGATATTCCTCCTATTTATGTTCTTTAGATTTTTCCATTTGTTCTTTTCTATTTAATTCATTTTTCTCTTCATTTTGTTTTGCTTTGTAATTACAATCTTTTCTTTCTATATCTTCTTTTACAGATCTAAAGTTCATTCTATCTCTACTCATTGCTAAAACCTCCTCATTTATTTTATATTTTATATATACCCAAAATTTATTATGCAAACATTTTTATAACAAAAGCATATATTTTTTAATACTTGTAAAACTATTTAACATGCTATAAAATTATAAAAACTATATTAAATATTAGTGGAGGGATATTTCTAATGAGTATTGAAAATAGAAAATTAGATGCAATATTAGATTATAATAAAGAATTTATAAAAAATAAAGAATATGAAAAATATGAGACATCAAAGCATCCAGATAAAAAAATAGTTATTCTTTCTTGCATGGATACAAGATTAACTAATTTACTTCCAAAAGCTATGAATCTTAAAAATGGAGATGCTAAAATAATTAAAAATGCTGGAGCTACTGTACTTCATCCTTTTGGAAGTATTATGAGAAGCATAATTGTTGCAATTTACGAATTCGAGGTAGATGAAGTTTTAATTATAGGTCATGATGGCTGTGGCATGTGTAATTTAAATACTCAAGATTTATTAAATAAAATAGTAGATAAAGGCATCTCTAATGAAACTATAAATATACTTTCAAATTCAGGTATAGATATAAAAAAATGGCTTCATGGATTTGAATCTGTAGAAGAATCTATAATAGATAGTGTTGAAATGGTTAAAAACCACCCTCTAACACCTAAAGATATAATTATTCATGGTCTAGTTATTTGTCCCGATACCGGGAAAATAGATATAGTTGTTGATGGTTATAAAAAATAAATAAAATTTATATTTGTTAGTTTTTTTACTATTTACAAATTTATCCATTAGGAATATAATTAAAGTGTTCAATATATCTTAAGTTTGAACATTGTGTGATAGATTACATATCATACTCCTGACTTTGTTTTATTTTATTTGTTTTGTTGAGATACCTTGCATCCTACGGTAAGGTGCAAGATATAAACGTTCAGTTTTGAACTATAGTGTAAAACGTATTAGAAAGAAGGCATCTATTTAAGATGCCTTCTTTCTATAAAAATAAACTGTCTATACAATAACTTTTGTGATATTTCCAATTTTATCTTCTATAGTTATAATATCCAAATCTTTATAGTTTCTAGATAACCATTTAATTTCTCTCATAGCTAAACTAACTTCTGATGATGTCAATTTCCCTATAAAATATTTTTCTCTTTCTTTTTCATATTTTTTATCTGTTAACCAACTTCTAATAAAAGTAAAAGCTATTGTGTTTGGTATACTATTTATATTTGCTTTTTTAGATTTTGATGCTTTAGCAATAATTTTCATAAACTACCTCCAAGTAAAGATTACTTATATACTAAATTATATTTATTGATAGTGATCAATATACTCAATAGTCTATAATTACATATTAATAGTTAACAAAAATAAAGGAGTTCAAATATGAACTCCTTTTAATATCTATTTAAATATTATCCTAAAAACATTTTTAAATCGTCTTCAACAGTAGTTATTCCACCTATCCCAAAGTTTTCAACTAAAACTTTTGCTACATTTGGTGATAAAAATGCTGGTAATGTTGGTCCTAAGTGTATATTTTTAACTCCTAGGTATAATAAAGATAATAATACTATTACAGCCTTTTGCTCATACCAAGCTATATTAAATGCTATAGGTAATTCATTTATATCTTCTAATTCAAATACCTCTTTAAGTTTTAATGCTATTAGAGCTAATGAATAAGAGTCATTACATTGACCTGCATCTAAAACTCTAGGTATTCCATTTATATCTCCTAATGGTAATTTATTATACTTATACTTAGCGCATCCAGCAGTTAAAATTACAGTATCTTTTGGTAAAGCCTTAGCAAAATCAGTGTAATAATCTCTTGATTTAGCTCTTCCATCACAACCTGCCATTACGAAGAATTTTTTTATAGCTCCAGATTTAACAGCATCAACAACTTGATCTGCAAGTGCAAATACTTGATTGTGTGCAAATCCACCTATTATTTCTCCCGTTTCTATTTCTTTAGGTGCTTGACACTTCTTAGCATGTTCTATTATTTCAGAAAAATCTTTATCATTTTCTGAATTTCCTTTTATATGAGTACATCCTTCAAATCCAGAAGCTCCAGTAGTATATATTCTATCTTTATAACTATCTTTTGGAGGAACGATACAGTTTGTTGTCATTAATATTGGTCCATTAAAACTTTCAAATTCTTCTTTTTGTTTCCACCAAGCATTTCCATAATTTCCTGCAAAATGATCATATTTCTTAAATGCAGGATAATAATGTGCAGGTAACATTTCTGAATGAGTATAAATATCTATGCCTGTTCCTTCAGTTTGTTTTAATAATAGTTCTAAATCTTTTAAATCATGTCCTGATACTAATATACCTGGGTTATTTCTAACGCCTATATTAACTTTAGTTATTTCCGGATGACCATATGTTCCAGTATTTGCACTATCAAGTAAAGCCATTCCGTCTACCCCTACTTTACCCGTCTCTAATGTTAAAGCTACTAATTCATCTACAGTCAAAGTATTGTCTAAAGTTTTAGCTAATGTGCTTTGCATAAATGCATTAACTTCTTCACTATCATAGCCTAATGCATTAGCATGTTTCATATATGCCGACATTCCTTTTAGCCCATATATTATTAGTTCTCTTAAACTTCTTATATCTTCATTTTCAGTAGCTAATACTCCTACTTTAGTTGATTTTTCATCCATCTCTTCTTTAGTTGTTGAATTCCATATGGCAGCTTGAGATAAGTTTTCTTTATTATCTAAAGTAGCTATTAACTCTTCTTTTATAGCTAAAGTTTTTGCAACTCTTTCATAAAATACTATATCATCAAAGTTTGCATTAGTTATTGTTGTAAATAAATTTATAGTTATTAAGTTGTTTACATCCTCAGATACTATTTTCTCCTCAGCTCTAAGTCTTGTCGTAACCTCTGATAATCCTTTTGTTGTATATATTAAAAGATCTTGCATTCTAGCTAAATCTGGTGATTTTCCACAAACACCAAATTTAGTACATCCTGTACAACCTGCTGTTTCTTGACATTGAAAACAAAACATCTTATTTTCCATAATATTACCTCCTATTTTTTAACTTTATCTTATATACTCATTATATATTTAAATAAAAATAAATAGCGTAACCTAGGTTACGCTATTTATATATTTTCTATATGAGTATATTTATTTCGACCATTTTCTTTAGATATATATAAAGCTTTGTCTGCTAAATTAATAGCATCTTTAAGATTTTCCTTTGAATAAACAGACGAAATCCCAATACTTATAGTTATATAATCATTAACAGTAGAATATTCATGTTTAATATTTTCTTGTGATATATTTTCTTTTATTCGCTTTGCAAATATAATGGATTCTTCTTTAAGCATATCTTTAAGGATAACACAAAATTCTTCTCCTCCATATCTAAATACCATATCATTTTCTCTACAACTATTTTCTAAAATTTTAGCTACGCACTTTAAGACTTCATCACCTTTTTGATGCCCATAATTATCGTTATATAGTTTAAAATAGTCTACATCTATCATTAATACTGATATAGGAAAATCTTTACGTTTAGCATTACGTTTATAAAATTCTAAATATCGTCTATTGTAAATATTGCATAATCCATCTCTCATTGAATCTAATCTTGTTTTCCTCATATTTTGATAAATAAGTATTACTATTATAACAAGAACTACATTTATAAGTATAAACATAATCATTGTTCTTTTCATTATATCTACCTTATTGTCTTCACACATCATATTATTTAAGTGGAATTTATACTGTTTGTCATTGAGAATAGTTATTTTTTGGTCTTCATCATAATATCTTTTTATTAATTTATTATATTCAAAATTATTACCGATTTTCTTATAAATATCTATTCTTTCTCTTATAGCAAATTGAGATATATAAGAATCGCCTTCTTTTTGTCCATATTTTTCAAGTTCTTTGAATGATTGTATAGCTTTTTCTATATTCCCAATTTTTTTATAGTAAATAGCATAAGCTCTATTTCTCATCATCTTATTTTCAGTATAAAAAATTTCATAATTATCAGATTCTAATTCATTAATTTTATTAAAGTAATTATCTATATTATCAAACTTATTATTATATAGATCTCTTATAATTAAATCTGAATAGTACATTATAAGAAGATCATCTTTATTAGATTCTGGCAACTTATCTATATATTTTTCAATTGTCATAAGTATCTTGCTAAATTCATCCATATTACCAACATGTAAATATATCTCTGCTAAATTAAGCAATGCATATGTTTTTATACGTGCATCACTTGGATTATTTTTATCTTCTGATTTTATTATTTCTATTAATAACTCTGCACTTTTTAAATATTCTCCCATATGTCTATACGCAATCGCAGAATTTATATCTATTTTGTATTTATTTTCTACACTTACATATTCATCTGCTTTTTCATACATTTGTACCGCATTTACCGTTTCGCCTTGAAACATATTTATTACACCCAAGTAATTATATATATTAAACTTATCAGCTCTACTTAAAAGAGTAAACTTATATTTATCCATTATAATTTGATCTAACTTTTCTTCTGCCAAATCATATTTACCTTCATGAATTTCATTTTTAACTTGTTTTAATAACTCCTTTTTCTCATATCTAATCTTATTTATCCTATCCATACCTAATACTAAAAAATAAGTACTTATGCATAAAATACTTATAAGTACATACTTTTTCTTGATATTAAATTTCATATATCACCTCTTTAAGATACTTTCATCTTAATTGTTCTTGTTTTAATATATTTATAAATATGTCAGCTATATTTGGGTCAAATTGACTTCCTTTACATTTTTCAATTTCTTTTATAGCATCTTTTTTTGACTTAATTTTATTATAACCTCTATCATTTGTCATAGCATCATATGAGTCTACAACATTTACAATTCTCGCCATTATGGGTATTTCTTCTCCGCTCAATCCTAGTGGATATCCACATCCATCATACCTCTCATGGTGTGTTAATACACCTCTTGCTACATGTGATAACTCATTTGATGCTTGCAATATCCTATAACCTTTTTCTGTATGAGATTTAATCATTTTAAATTCTTCATCATTAAGTTTTTGTTTTTTTAATAATATATCTTCACTAACTCCAATCTTCCCTACATCGTGAAGCTTTGTTACTAATTCAAGTTCATCTAATTGCGCTATTGTAAATCCTAATTTTTTTCCTATTTCTATAGCATGTTTTATTAGTCTTTGAGTGTGTGCCTGAGTCTCAACATTTTTTTCATGAAGAGATTGGCATAATGATAATATCATTGAACTTCTTATACTTTTTTCTTTCAAAAACTTTTGTCTATATAGTTTTTCTTCGGCTTCTTTTAAATTTTCATAAATATCTATATTTAATTTATTTTTTATAGATGCTCCTAGTGATATGCTCATTTCTATTAAATTAAATTGTGACTTTTTACATTCTTCAATTATATTGGCAATTACTTGCTCACATCTAACTTCATTACAGTTTGGCATAAGTATTACAAACTCATCACCGCCCCATCTAAATATATAATCCTCTTCATTTGCAACGAGCTTAAGTATATTTGTAATTTCTATTAAAAGTTTATCACCTTCTAAGTGTCCAAATGTATCATTTACTAATTTTAATCCATTAACATCACCCATTATAACTCCAATGGGAAGATATTCTTCTTTGTTTAACTCATTTATTTTTTCCTCAAAACATGCTCTATTGTACACCTGTGTTAAGCTATCTGTATAACTTAATTTAATTAATTTTTCCTTTAATTCTATTTTTTCTGTGACATCACTAGCTAGTCCTACTATGCCCCATACTTTGCCATCTCCACTTATAACTGGAACCTTTGTTGTTTCTTCAATTCTTACGCTACCATCCGAATTAACTATCTTTCGTTCAGATATTTTTATTTTTTTAGTATTCATTATATATTTATCTTCTTCTACAAACTTTTGTGCTAATTCATTTGGTAAAGCTCCACTCTCAAAATCATTTTTGCCTATCATACTATCTATACCTAATTTATTATAAAAATCTTTCCATTTTTTATTGTATCCAATATATCTACAATCTTTATCCTTGTAAAATATATAATCTGGTATAGTATCTATTATCGTTCTTAATATATGTTCTCGTTCTTCTAGCTGTCTTTGATGTTCTATCCTACTACTTATGTCTATAATCATGCCCATTACACCTATTAATTTTTCATTATTATCAAAAAATTTATTTATATAGCATTTGTTTATTTTGTTGTGAATAGTAACTTCAAATTCAACTATCGATTCCCCTTTTATAATTCTATCTATAGCTTCATTACATTTAATTTTTAATTTACAGCTATCACACATTTGATCATATGCTTTCTCATTTTTATGTAAATCTATTTTATGTAAAGTATCAAATTTTTGATTAGCATATTTTATCCTTTTATCTAAACCCTTTATCCATACTGGAAAAGGCATACTATTTATAACTTGGTTTATGTATTCACCTACCATATTTTATCCCTTCTAATATAACTTTTAAATATTATACTGTAGACCTATATATTACCATACATTCATATTTATTTCATTCTCGTAACCCCTACATATAATTGTGATATTTTAAATTTTTGATATTATATTTAAAATGCGAATATATTTGTTTTATGTAAAATACTATTTAGTATAGGTTTATATTTAATAAATTCTTTCAAGGGGGATTTTTGATATGCTAAAAGTTTATAAAAGAGATTTAAATCAAAAAAATAAGTCTATAAGAAAAGCTGGATATATAATAGGTTTAATATCTGGTCATATGCTAGAAAATGACATCCCTATTCAAATACCTAAGACACCATTTTTAAGATTCGCTGAAAATAGTAATAATAATCTTAATATAGATTTATTATTAGATGGTGAAATAAAAAAATGTGTCATAACTGAAATACAATCACAACCTGCATTTGAAGGATATATGCATATAAATTTCAAGTGTATAGAGTAAGCCCTAACTAAAAAAGGAGCCTTATCTATTTTAAGATATGCTCCTCTTTGTTTTATGTCATAATACTTTATATTAAATTAATGATTGTTCTTTTCCACAAGCTTTACATTTTTGCATTTCAAATGTATATTCTTCATTGTTTTCATTCATATTTTGGTACGTTATTATAGTATGTTTTCTTTCCTTTTCACACGTATTACAAAATACTGATTCTTTTAACTTTCTAGTTTTTAAAATTTCCATATAAATAAACACCCTTTCCTAAATAATTTTGCCTTTATATTACATTATTGAGGTAAGGTTACTAATTTATTCAATCTTTAATAAAAAAAATCAACTTATATATAATGCCATAATTATAGTATTATAATAAATCCCATTTACATACATATCACCTTTATGCATTCCTTCTTTTATAAATCCAAATTTTTCATATAATTTTATTGCTCTATAATTATCTTCTCTAACTAATAATTCAATTCTTTTTGTAATTAAATTTGATTTAGCCCAATTTATTAAAAAATCTAGTAATTCGCTGCCTAGCCCTTCTCCCCAATATTTCTTCAAAATACTTATCCCCAATACTCCATTATGTTTTGTTCTTTCTTTTTTATTAGAATTTATAGATGCTATACTCACTAATTCATCATCAATTATAGCAACTATAATTGATGAGTTCTCAGAATCATTACAACTTTCAATCCATGCTTGCTCCGCTTCTAAAGTACCACTAAATTGATTTGCCCCAAAAGTTAAAAAATCACTTTCCCCACCTATTTGATTTAAATAGTTTATCATAGCTTGTGCATCTTCTTTAATTGCAAATCTTAATGTTGCTTTTTTTCCATTTTTTAAAATTATATCTTTCATATTAAAATCCCCCTAACAACTGAATTACAAATAATTGTAGTATAAAATAAATATATATGCTATCAATTTCAACTTATTCTTCAAATAAAAAAGCCATATAAAAGTAAATAGATAAACTTTGCTTTCACATGACTTATGTATATTTAAAACTATTTTGTATATTTATGTTGAATACTTTCAAATTTAATAAATGCACCTAAAAATATCATTGCAGATGCTAATAATGCTAACCCAATAACTATATAAAATGTACCTAAATATAGCTTAGGTATAAAAGAAACATTTCTTAATGATATTCCAAAAGTTATCATGAAAGCCATGGTTAAAAAACCTTTTAAATCAAAAAATGAAAATGCACAATGTTTTTCTAGTTCAGAGTTTATTATTCTATCTACATTTCTTTTATATATATTTAAAAATACTTTTGTAAAGAAAAAATAAGCTCCTATAATTCCTATTAAAAAAAATATATATTTATTAGGTGCATTTTTTGAAATATCACCTATTCCAATCGATAAAACTCTATCTGCTGCTATTGCCCATACAACTGCTGCAAGAAAAAACAAAATTCTTTTTGAAACTGCAGGTTTAAATTTTTCTGCTATAGTCATAATTTTATCCTCCTAAAATTATAAATTAATATTTATAACATACCCAGGATAAGATCAGTGTAACCAATTAACATTTATTTCTAACTATATAGTTGTATACTGCACCTATTTTACCTGAGTCATTTAAATACTTACAAGCTCCAACATTCCACTTAGAGGCTAAATTATCAAGTCTTCCTATTTCTTTTATTAATTCTATAGATAGTTTATTTAATTCTAATCTTATGTCATTTATAAACACAGGTTCATTGCTAACTCCTCCACCAATAAGAATTTTTTCTGGATCTATAATAAACCCAACATTATAAATACATATAGCTATTCTTCTTATCCATTTTTTATAAATTTCAATTGCATCTTCATCCTTACTCTTAATTAAATTGAAAATTGAAATACCATCTAAAGCCTTATAGTACATATTTTTCTTACTTGCTACCTCTTTAACAAAAGTTATAGTAGAGCTATCTTTATTTAAAGTTTTCACCTTATACCTATCATAAATACCATCAACAATCATGTATCCAAACTCGCCAGAAAAATAATTATTTCCACTAACTAACTTATCATTTATATATAATGCACCACCTATACCAGTACCTAATGTAATACATATAAAATTACTACATTCCATACCATTTCCAATCCACTTTTCAGCTAGTAATGCACAATTTGCATCATTTTCAACTTCAACTTCTATATTTAGTTCTTTTTTTAATAGCTCTTTTATATTTACCTTATCTAGAGCTCTAATAGATCCTCCATCTTGAATATAACCACTCTCAGGGTTTATACATCCCGGTATGCTAAGTCCGATACCCTCTATATTATCATTTTCAAACTCTTCAACTATATATCTAATGATTTTTACAAGCTTCCCCAAATCATGTTTTGGTGTTTTTATATACTCTGATCCTCTTTTTAATTCTTCTCCATAATTATTATATAAACTATATTTTATAGAAGTTCCTCCTATATCAATTCCTAGATATGTCTCCACTATAATCCCCTCCTTACATCTATTTTCATATAAATAATTTTATCATATTACCACAATATATATGTTTATAAACAAGTACTTTAAAACTATTTTATTTTAAAATCTAACTTTATTTTTTATAAACCTCTAAATTTGTTGTATACTGTTGATAGAATTAAATTTTCATCAAAAAGGGAGGTTAGAATTTTATGAAAGATTTCAAACTAAAAAATCAAATCATCATATCAACCTATATAATTGTTTTAGCATTCTTACTTTTAAAAATAACTTCTGTTTTAAGTATATTAGGTCAGTCGCTTTCAGTTTTTAAACCTTTTATTATAGGTATAGCTATTGCATTTTTAATAAATATACCTATGAAATTTTTTGAAAAAAGAATAATAAATCCACTTTTGAAAAAAAGTAAACTTAAAAACACTAAAACAATTTCTAGATTAATTTCATTACTACTTACACTTATCATACTTTTTACATTTATAAGTGCATTTGTAAACTTTGTAGTTCCTCAATTAGTTAAAAGTACTTCTAGTTTAGTTAGTGGAGTTCCGCAATATATTGATTCTCTTCAATCTTATGTTACAAACTACTTTTCTCATATGAATTTATCAAGTAGTTTACATTCAAATATTTTATCAGGAATGGAAAAACTATCAAACTTTGTGATTAAATTTGCAAATTATTTTATATCTAATATATTAGGAATTACTTTTGGTATTACATCCGCTGTAACAAATTTTGTAATAGGATTTGTAATTGCAATTTATATTCTTTTAAGTAAAGAAAAACTTCTAATCCAATGTAAGAAAGTTTTATATGCATTTTTAAGTGAATCAAATGCTAAAAAAGTTATTGATGTTTCACACTTAATACAATCTAAGTTTTCTAGATTTATAGCAGGTCAGTGTACGGATGGAGTTATACTTGGTACTTTATGTTTTATTGGAATGAGTATTTTCAATATGCCTTATGCTCTTCTTGTAAGTACATTAATAGCTATCGCTGACTTAATACCTATATTTGGTACCTTTATAGGAACTGCAATAGCAGCTTTTATCATATTCATGGTAAAACCTATAACCGCTTTATACTTTATTATAATGATTGTCGTAATCCAGCAAATTGAAGGTAACTTAGTTTATCCATTTGTAGTTGGTAACTCTATTGGATTATCTTCTTTTTGGATATTAGTTCCTATATTTATAGGTTCTTCTACCTTTGGCGTGTTGGGAATAATTATTGGAGTTCCACTTTTCAGTGTAATTTACACACTATGTTCTAGATATATAAATAATAGACTTAAAAATAAAAAAGTTCATATTTCTTAATAAAAAAAATCAGAGTTAATTATATTAACTCTGATTTTTTATCTTTTATTTTGCGTATTAAATTATCTTTAATCTTCATACCCATTTCTATTATCATATTTAATTCATCTACTTTCAGTATATACATCAATCCTAGGTAAATTAAACCTCCTATTGATATTGATAGTGCTAATGTTATTACTGTAGATCCTATAACCATAGTTAAGCTGTTATAAGTAAATATTACAACTACACTCATAATAACTACTGAAAATAATGATTTACCAAGTGTCCAAAGTATTTTATCTTGTCCAAAATAACCTGCTCTTTTATATAAACTTATAAATAGGGTAATTGTACATATAATCGAAGATATACTTGTAGCTAATGGCAATCCTGCATAGCCAAACATTCTTGAAAAATAAATATCCATAATTATATTTAAAGCAACAGCTATAATCCCATTTACCATAGGAGTTTTCGTATCTTTTAAAGAATAAAATATCTTTCCTAAAATGTCTCTAAGTGCATATGCTATCATACCGATAGAATATCCAGTTAAAGCTAATGCTGTCATATTCGTAGCATTATTATCAAACTTACCTCTTTCAAATAACATGCTAACTATTGGATTTGAAAGTATTATAGCTCCTGCTGATATAGGAATTATAAATAGAATCACTATATTTATGCTTTTAGTTATTATACTTACAAATCCATCTTTATCTTTATCTACTAGTAACTCTGATAACTTAGGATATATTACCGATGATAATGATACTATAAATATACCCATTATAAATGTGTTTAACTTACCCGCATAGCTTAAAGCTGATACACTTTCAATTCCAAATTTTGTAGCCATACTTTTATCAACCGCTGTGTTAAGTTGATTTACAGCAACTCCAATTAATACAGGTGTTGATAATATTAGCATTTTACCTAAATATTTATCTTTAAAATCTATTTTAAGTTTATATCTGTATCCTTTTTTATATGCATATATAATTTGAAGTACAAATCTAGATGTAAGACCTATACTAGTTCCTATAACCATTACATATGGACTTGTTTTTACACTTAAAAACATAGATGCTATTACAATAATATTAAAAGGAATACTCACAATAGATGGTATTGCAAATTCCTCATTTATATTTAAATATGCTGTTACAAGTCCTGAAATACCAGTGAAAAACCCACCTATCATAAGTATTCTTGTAAATTTAACAGCTACATCAAATTGTTCTCCTTTTAATCCCATAGCAAATAACTTAACTATTACTTCGGGGAAGAATACTCCAAATAAAGTAATCATTAAACTCACTATTATTGTTATATTAAATACATTATTTAAAAAGTTATTAGCTCTTTCTTCGCCTTCTTTATTTTTTATTTCATAATGTAGAGGTATAAATGTAGTCATTATACAAGTTCCAATTAAAGCAAATATTATATCTGGTATACTTACTACAGATAAATATATACCTCCATAACCACCAACTCCATACAAAGAACTTAATACTATATCTCTAGCAAATCCAAGTATCTTACATAATATCCCTAACACCATAATTAATGCGGTATTTTTAGCTATTTTACTCATTTCTTTTCTCCTTATAAGTAATTTATATCTTAAAAGTACCAGTTTAATTTTAGTGCTTCAATACAAGTCGCATGGTTGGTGTTTTTTATTACATAGTTGGTAATGGAATCAATATTTTTACTATAAATTTATCATTATCATAATTCACATTTATCTCTCCATCATATTTATAAACAGTCCTCTTTACATTTTCTAATCCTATTCCATGAGTCAATTTATCATCTTTATCCGTTAATAAATTCCCACTTTTAATTTCAATATCATTTATTTTACTATTTTCTATTTTCATAACAAAAAAGTTTTCGTTTATATACGAACTTTTTAAAATTATATATCTATTATTAATCTCTAATTTTTCGCATGCT
>NZ_JBOFKN010000105.1:0-1169 GCF_051657365.1 Paraclostridium sp. | reverse complement strand
GGGTCAGCGATTGGGGTGAAGTCGTAACAAGGTAGCCGTAGGAGAACCTGCGGCTGGATCACCTCCTTTCTATGGAGAAATCTGATTAACAAGATGATTAATCAGTACAGCCAAAAAATCAAAATCTCGATTTCTTATTCGAAAGAGATTGGTTTGTATTATACTGTTCAATTTTGAGAAACCATTGTTTCTCAAAGAGAATTGTTCTTTGAAAATTGCACATGAAATTAATTAGTTGATACAACAAGCCAAGAAAAATGTATTTAAATATACTATTCTTTGTAACAATATATCTAAGATTGCAAAATCTTAAAAATGACTAAATAGGTCAAGCTACAAAGGGCGTATGGTGAATGCCTTGGCATCAGGAGCCGATGAAGGACGTGATAAGCTGCGATAAGCTTCGAGTAGGCGCACATAGCCAGAGATTCGAAGATTTCCGAATGAGGGAACTCACATGGGTGAACCCCATGTATCCTATAGTGAATACATAGCTATAGGAAGGTAACCTAGGGAACTGAAACATCTAAGTACCTAGAGGAAGAGAAAGAAAAATCGATTTTCTTAGTAGCGGCGAGCGAAAAGGAAAGAGGCCAAACCGGAGATTTATCTCCGGGGTTGCGGACAGAACATTAACTTAGAAGGCTATCGTAGCCGAAGATAACTGGAAAGTTATGCCGTAGAGTGTAATAGCCACGTAGGCGAAACGAGAAGATCTAAAGTTCTGATCCAGAGTACCACGAGACACGTGAAACCTTGTGGGAAGCAGGGAGGACCACCTCCCAAGCCTAAATACTACCTGATGACCGATAGTGAAGCAGTACCGTGAGGGAAAGGTGAAAAGAACCCCGGGAGGGGAGTGAAATAGAACCTGAAACCGTATGCCTACAACCGATCAAAGCCCCTTATGAGGGTGATGATGTGCTTTTTGTAGAACGAGCCAACGAGTTACGGTATGTAGCAAGGTTAAGTACTTAAGGTACGGAGCCGAAGGGAAACCAAGTCTTAATAGGGCGACTAGTTGCATGCCGTAGACCCGAAACCGGGTGACCTATCCATGGCCAGGTTGAAGCGAGGGTAAAACCTCGTGGAGGACCGAACCACGTTGCTGTTGAAAAAGCATGGGATGAGCTGTGGATAGCGGAGAAATTCCAATCGAACTCGGAGAT
>NZ_JBOFKN010000104.1:0-1220 GCF_051657365.1 Paraclostridium sp. | reverse complement strand
TATTACAATCCTTGAAATGACTAGGTTTAATAATGAAAATCAATGTATTTAACAAGACTTTAAAAAGAATTTATATATGAATTTAAGCAATCACTAAACATATAAACAATATTAATTAAATAGCTAATTACAGATTGCTTACAACCATATTTTTATATTCTTACAACTTGTAAGCTACTAAAAATTTCTTAACTAATAGTAAATAGATTATCCATTTATCAGATGCAGTTGGTTTATTTGAATCAATAACTCAGCTATATGTAAAAACTATTATATAATTTCAAAAGTATCATAGAAAAACGTTAAGTATTTAGTTATTAAGATTTGAGTTTCTTCAAACTCGATACCTTCGAATTTAAGCATATATGAAAGAGACATCAAAAACTTCACCCAACATAAATTAAAAGATTTAGATTTCATTAAAATTTTATTATTTGAATCAATCCAACTATTTAATTTAGATTGATTTAATTTATTGTATTTTATCAAAGCTATAATTACTTTATCAATTCTGCTTTCCTCACCAAATAGAAAGTTTTCAATATCTATCAAAGCCCTTGAAATACAATTTAGTATCCTTGTTGCATTATCCTGAGTTAAGTACATAGATTTTGAAATAGTTTCTAATAAATCAGCTCCATGAGCAAATGCATGAGCCCATCCCTTTTCATCTACCAAACCTCTATTATCTTTTTCAGTTTCCATATATTCAATTGCTAGTTTGATTATTTCTTTTTCAGTCTCATTATCTATATACTTATTTTTAAAGTGACTTTCAAGTAAAACAACCAATAACAAAGAGGTAAAACTTCTAGTAAATACTTTATCAGAGTACTCATCTTTAATTCCATTAAACAATAAATTTTTAGATATAATTTTATCTATTAACCAAAGTTTTTGGTTTGTTGAAATTTTATTAGACTCTACTAAATTAACCCAACCTATATAAATTGTGTTATCTCTTAATTGAGGAGATAGTGATCCAATGTTTTTTAACATTAAATCAATCAATTCATCTGAAGCAATTTTTTCTGAGTTTAAACCGTTTATAATTCTTTCTTCTTCATTCATTTTTGAATTTTCCCCTTTTATTTTTATAATATCAGATTTTAATTAAACATAATAAAAACTATTATAATTTATTTGTTATATGATCTCCTATATATAAATCTCAAAGAACATATTATAACTATAACGTGAAATTTTTAAAATTTAATATT
>NZ_JBOFKN010000103.1:0-23493 GCF_051657365.1 Paraclostridium sp. | reverse complement strand
AAGAGATTGTATGTTAGATAACATACATTCTGTTTTAGGTGATTTAGTAAAAATGTTTTTTAAAGTTAAATTAAATGAAATATCAAAATATGGAAAAAATGAAAAAATATATTTAGGCAATGAAAAATATGCTAAAGATCTTGAAGAGGATATATTTTATGAAATAATAGGAGACAAATTTATACCTATAGATAAACAACTAAACTCAACTGGTTTTAATATAGTTTATTTTGCGTTTGAGTTAAAAAAAATAGCTCCTAGTATCAAAAAAAATAAAAATGATTTTATTTTTTGTTTTGAAAGTATTGATAATAATTGGAAAAAAACAACAAAAAAAGAAAGTAAAAAATATATTTTAAAAGTTATAAATGATTTTATAGAAGAGAAATTTGATTTAGAACAAATGGAAGAAACAATGTGTAGCGGAGAATATGATTGGATAGAAAGGATAAACGAAGAATGAAGAATACAATTGAAATCCCTTTGAGTGATTTATTAGGAGTAGGTGAAGATATAACATTACAAGAATTAGTAGATTATGTTTTTGAATTTGATGTTTATTTAAATGAGATAACAGGCGTTGAATTAGAAAAAAAGCATTATAAAATAGCAAAAGAAAAACATGGAGTAAATTTAAAAAAATATTCTAAAGAAGCTATAATAAACGCTTTGTTAGAATTAGATTTAAACGAATTTGAAAAAGATTTAAACGAAGGTTCTTACCTAAAAGAAAGTGTGTTAGAAAGAATCCATGAAGTAAGGTCATATATAAGCGATAATTGGATATCAGATATTTATTTAGGTAATGGTGAAATATTTATAAAGAATAATGATCATTTAGAATATTTTGATAGCTTGGATAAGACTATATATAAAATGAAAAATGAAATACTATATAAAACTGATGAAACTATTACAAAAGATAAGTATTATTCTTTGACTACAATATATTTTAAGTTAGATCGTAGAAAATTAAAGAAGAGTAAAAAAGAAAATATAAAAAAAGGTATAAATAGAAAAAAATTTTATGAAGAAAAATTTGAGGAAGCTGAATATGAAATACAATGTGATGCGTTAACTTCAATAGACTCTCTTGTTGATTCAGAAGTAGATTTTTATAACGAAACAAGAGACGATAATATTTTAGCGAATTTAGAAGAAATAGATTGGAAAAAAGTAGAAAAAAAAATACAAGAAATGACACAATCAAAAGAAAATCAGGCAGCATAATAGGAGGAGAAAAATTTGATTTTAAGTTTTAGTTTTAATGAAGTTTTTAGAACTGATGAATATCTAGAAAACATCAAAGAGTTAAAGGAGTTAAAATTCGATTTTTCTGAATCTTTTGATGTTACTGATGCAATGAATATATCTAGTTGTTATTTAGAAAACTCGCACTATGAAAAGGCATTTGAAGAAACTGGAGTAGATTTTAGGATATATGATAAAGATTTGTTATTAAAAATAATATCTGAAGTTGATTATACAGACTTTATTAAATCATTAGAAAGTGCGGAGTATTTAAAAGATTATCTTTTTAATATTATTTATGATGTATCACATTATACAGAATCAAAAGTTAATGGTATATACATAGGAAATGACAGCATATGTATAAGCGTGAATGATTTATCTTCATTACACGAGACAGAGGATAACGATTATAATAATTCTGTTAAATATATTGTAAAAAATAGAAAAAAATTAAAAAAAATAGATGGTACTATAACCAATGAAGAATTTTTATTATTTGATAGATTTTATGTAGATATAGATAGCAGAACAAATAAAAATAAAAAAGCTTCAATAAAACAAAATATAACAAAAAATGGATATTATAAAGAAGATGTATTCGCAGATTTTTTCATAGATATTGACGAAAGTATAAATTGTGATTGGAATAACTATTTTGATTGTAGCGAAGAAGAGTTAATAGATAGAACTCCATGGAAAGAAGTATTGAAAAAATTAGAAGAAATATCACAAATAAAGTCAGTTGCATAATAAGGAGCATAGTTCATGAACGATTTAAAAGAAATATTGTTTAAAATCCAAAGAGATTTATCACCATTTATTTGGGATTATCTAGGAAATTTTATTCCAAAAGATAAATTTCCAAAAGATAAAACAGGGAAAGAAAGATGTCATTGTTTTAATCATAAAGGTGGAGGATTAGATAAAGGAAAGGATATGCAGTTTTATCCTGAAAGTGGGACATTCCATTGTTTTTCATGTGGAGCTAATTATAATATATTTTCGTTGGCTAATTTATATGAGAATAAACCTTTGGATGGTAAAGCGTTCTATACGGATAATGTAATGTATCTAGCTGATAGATACGGTATAAACACTCATGGTTTAGAAAGCTATGAGATAGGGACTCAACAAATAAAACATACAAGTCTTTATAATATAATGTCTGAAATAAGCAGCTATATAACAAGAAATCATAATGAAACATTTTTAGCAGCAAGGAAAATAAAAAAGGAAACAGCAATACTTTTCGGTGTTGGTGGAATAAAAAGTATGGAAGATTTTTCAAATTTTTTAAATAAGTTTAAAAATGAGCATTTGAAAGAACTTAATATTTTAGACGAGAAAGGAGGGATAAATAAAAGAGTATTTGATTTAACAAAGTTGATAATGACTTTTAAAGATGTTAATGGAAATCCTGTAGGATTTTCAAGTAGAGAAATGGTATTTAATTTAGGTAATGCTAAGAAGTTATTAGGAAAAAAATATTCATATGATGAAAAAGTATTGAGTAAGATAACAACTAATAATGAATTAAAAGGTATAATAGATTTAAGCAGATTTGATAATAAAGATATAGAATTTTTAAATAAATGTTCTATCACAAATAAATACAATCATACAAAGACTTCTGAGATTTTCAGAAAAAGTGAAATATTATTTGGATATTTTGAAAATAAATCTAACTTTATAAATTATGTCCCTGTAAAAATGTTAGAAAGTCCAATAGACGTATTGGTAGGACATAGTGCTGGAATGACCTCATTACTAGCATTAGGAGGAACAGCTTTTACAAAGGAACAGTTTGATTTTGTAGAAAAAAATAAGCATATTGATAAAGTTGCATTTATGCTTGATAATGATTCAGCTGGAGAAGTAGCTACAATTAGAATTATAGAAAAAATTGTTAGTGATATTAAAGCTGGAGAATTTGTGAATAAAAAATATTTTGTAACAAAATATAAAATAGGAGCTTTAAAAGATTTAGATGAGAATCTTAATGTTTATAAGGGACTAGATGAGTTTACAGAAGAAAAAACGTTGTTTGAGTTTTATCTAAATATAAAAATAAAAGAAACAAAGGAAGATATTTTTGAAACAGTAGATGAGTTTGTAAAAATAATACTTCAGGAAGATATTCCATTCAGAAGAGTTTCCATGGTAAAGCAGTTGTACAATTGTTTAAAAGAGAAGTCAGAAGAAAATGACACAGATATTTTAATAACTGAATCTCAAATAAATCAGCAGCTAGAATTTTATGTTAATAAGACTGATGAACAAACGAGAAAGATAGTTAGAAAAGAAATAAGATCTTTAGAAAAAAAATTAGCATCAATATCATCTAAAGAAATAGACTATCACATAGAATCATTTAAGAAAAATATATCTACTGAAACATCATCACTTAGAACTAAGAAAAAAACTATATTTGATACGTTTGAAAGCACATTAGAAACAGATGAACAGAATAAATATACAGAAGAACCTAAAAACTTTAATTGTGGATTTGATATGTTTGAAAATATATCTTGGACTGGTGATGAGATGATAACTCTTCTGGCTAAACCTCACACAGGTAAAACAGTATTCATGTCCAATATTACAATGAACTATTTAAATAATAATAAGAATACAGCAGTCTTATATATAACAACAGATGATAGTACGAGAAAGATTGTAAACAACTTTATAGCTATAACAACAAACTTAAATAAATCATTTGTAAATGAGCCTAAAAATAATAAAGAGAGTGGACTGGTTTCAAATAATGCTAGAAAAATGGAAATACAAAAGATTTATCAAAAAGGAAGTAAAGCTATTTCAGATTTATGTAAATGTAAAAGATTAATAGTTTTGCAAACAACTGAAGGATATAATGAATTTGAAAATATTGTAACAGCTGTAGAAGAATTCAATTCAGATAAAGATTTAAAAGATTTTGAAAAGTTATTAATTATTGACTCTGCAAATAAAATAAGAACAAAAGGAATAGAAGATGAGAGATTAAAAATAGAATTCTTATCAAAAACAATAAAACAAGATTTAGCACAAAGATTTCAAATGAAAGTAATGGCCAACTTTGAAGTAGGAAAATTAGATGCTAGAACAAGAGTAAATAAATCAAAAATAAAAGGATCAGGAGCTATAGAATATGATGCTGATATGATTATTTCATTATCTCAACCTCTTATAGAATTATCTAAGAATACATCTACTTACTGGATAAAAGCTGGAGAGAGAGAACCACAACCTATATTAATTCCAACAATAGAAAAATCTAAGCCAACTGGAGCTAAATATCAATCATTTTTCTATAAGATGGATGGAACAACATCAAAGATAATACCGATAGAAAAAGAAGATGAAAGAAACAAAATATTAACTTCATGGATTAATGATAACTCTAGAGACAACAAGGATGGTTACAGACATGATTAGTAAATCTATAATAATATTAATAGCATTAGTTTTCATAGGGATTAGTTTTAATCAAAAATGTTACAAATGTAAATACCAAGCATTATTTGGTGGGATAGTTTATCTAATGTTTTTAAAAGCACCAGTTTTAGGTATTATAATGACTGTATCTTTTTTAATAACACAATTTTACGCAAGTAAATTACCTAATAATAAGAAAAAATAAAATTTGAGGAGAGGGTTTTCCCTCTCCTTTTTGTATTTTTTAAAAAAAATTAATAAAATAATAGAGAAAGTAAAAACAGGAGGAAAAAATGAATTTATTAAAATTAAAAAATGAATTACCAGAAAATATATATAACTTATTAAATGGATTATATGCAGTACCAGGAGCAAAAGATATATTTAAAAAGTACGGTGTAGAAATTTTAAATAAAGAAGTTGAGATTGAAATGATTCAAAAGGTTAAAGCTGAATTGGAATTATTTTTATCTGAGTCTAAAGATGTTAAAGAGTTTAATCAAGTAAAACAGTATGTAGATATGCAGATATCAAGTAATACAAGTATGTTAAATAGTGCTGAAGGATTCATGAAAAATATGATTGAAATGAATATTACAACAGCAAATAATCAGTTAGCTATGGCTATAAGTCAATTCAATACTCCAGTAATGGAAAAAGCAATAGAATTAGTTAAAACACTTATTATTTCAAATGTAAATAAAGAAGATTTCTTAAAAGGATTATCTGATAAGGAAGTTAATCTAACAAATGTTATAGAGAAAATAGAAGCTTTATCAAAAGAAAATATAATAGAAATAGAAGCTAGATATACAGAAGTAAAAGAAGATTCAAATAAAGAAGAAGTAAATGAAAAAGTAGAAATTAAAAAAAATGAAGAGTTAGGAACTACTACTGAAGTAACTGAAGAGACAGTAGATGGTAAAAAAGTTAAAGTTGAAGTAACTAAAGGTAAAATAATTCCAGGAACTAACTTAACAGAAACTAAAACCGAAGAAAAAAATTCTAATAATGCAGAAGGAATAGATTTATTAGGAGGAGATGATTCGGATAAAAAAATAGGAGATCCTAATAATAGCTCTGTATTCGATTTAAAACTTGGTGATGGTGATGCTAAAGGAAAAAGTGCTGATAATTTAAATGAGCTTTTAACAGGTTTAGATATTGATTTTGGTGATGGATTAAATTTTTAGGAAGTCCTGAAGAAAAAAAGCTCGAATCTCAGGACGTTAAGCAAGTTAAAAAAGGGCATTATATATTAACAGATAAAACTGTAGAGTTTGAGGGTCATATCTTATACGAAGCAAAAAATGAAGAATTTTTATCTCCTATAAAGAAAACAATACCTAAAGATTTATACACAATATACGTTGCTAAAGATGCTGAAATAAACGAAGGTGCGTTACTACACAATGATGTTAAGATTTTACCAGGAGCTAAAATAGGTATTAATGCTTTTTGCATGCCTGGAGTTATAATTAGAGAAAATGTAGAAGTTCCTAACGGTCAACATGTTAGTGGAACTACAGCAGACCCTTTTAACAACAAAACATTAGAAGCGACAATAGCTTACTTAAACGATTGAAATTCGAGCAATAAAAAGAATGAGGGAGATAAAACTCCCTCTTCACTTTTTGTTGGGACCTTACTTGAGACAGTAGAGGTGATGAATGGTTTAAGTGGTGAATTCAGCGAAGAAATAACAAACGAAGAATTAAAAAATGGTTATAACCAATTTTGTGTAAATAATAAATTTTCTGATATTTCAATTAACAAATTACTTGAAAACTTAGAAGATGAAACTAAACAACATATAATCTCATCATTCTATAAAGGTAGAGGAATATACTATTCAAGTAAGGACAACAAAGATGAAATAATAAGAGAACATGGATATGACATAATAGAAAATGAAGATTCTATTATAGTTATTAATCCGATATGTAGAAAAGGTATATTTGATGGGAAAATAGATACGTTACAAGAAATTATCAAGAACACAGAAAGTTTCTTATTAAGTATGTATAAGTATAACAAGACATTAAAGGCTTTTTCTGAAATACTTCAAAAAGGAAAATTTGAAGTATTAGAGCAATATTCAAGTTCTAATGTATTAGAGTATATATCAAATAAGTTTAATAACTATACAGAGAAGGGTAATAGTTATATAGGACATATGGATACAAAATCTAAATTAGATTACTTCCCAACTAATTTTCAATTTCAATATGGATCTCTACAATTTGTAATGCCATTATCTTTAAATTCTAATATAAAAGGCAGTACAAAAAAATGGGTAGAAAAATATTGTGGAAATATAGTTACTGGAACTATGAGTGATATAAACAAAGTTCAAGAACAGAAACTTTATAGAAAATTAGTAAATATGGGAAGATTTGATATAATAAACGATTGTTTCTTTGGAGAAAGTGCTGTTTATTCATCAAATAGAATAGTTATAGCGGATTTATTTGCAGGAGAAGGTGAATGGTTAAGTTTATATAAGAAAATGATTAATAATAGAAACGCTTATATAATAGCTAATGAAATCGAGGAAAATAGATTTGAAAAAATTAAAGAAAAGAAATTTAATATGATAACAAACAAAGGATATGAGGAATTAGTTGAAATACCAGAAGAATGTATAAATATTTGTTTGTTTAACCCGCCTTATGGAGAGGTAGAAGGTGTTAGAAATGTTAAAAGATTTTTCGATATGATGATTGAAGATAACTATTTGGAAAAAGGTGAGTGTAGAGTTATATTCGCTTTAAGAGAAGACGATACAATGGCTATATTAGATGATATAGTAAAATACTTTAACATTAATGTAGAAAGCGTATTTAGGCACAATGGAAACGAATACGACAAACTAAAACAAATATGTTTTGTTGCTTCTAGAAGAGAAGTAAATTTAGACTTAAATTTAAGATCATTCCAATCAGAGGCAAGAAGAGTTAAAGAGTATTTTGAAAAAGCAATAAAAAGAACATATGAAGAACTTACATTAGAAAATAATAAAGGTTTTTATAAAGCACTACCATTATATGGAAACGATATATATTTAAAACTAGATAATTTAAAAGTTAAAACAAACCCAGAACTTTATTTAAGTGATTTAAATGAAGTATGGAGTAAAATAGAGCAATCTTTAACTATTGAAACCTTCTCAGGTAAAACTGTAAAACTTCCAAATGAACCTGATACATTTGGAGCTATAGCTAACCTTATATCTAGTGGACTTATAAATGGAGAAATAGATGGAGAACATCCTCATTGTTTAGCAGCAGGAATAACAGAATGTACATCAAATACAATAGATGATGAAGGAAATATAGTAACAACTAAAAAAATGCTTCCATTCTGTTCAATTTTATCTGGTGGAGAAATAATAGAAGTAGCTTCTGGGAAAGAAGAAAGTGACGTAATAATAAAAGGTGATGGGCAGGTAGTTCAAGTGTAACTACCTGTTTTTTTTTGGAGGAAAATATGAATAATATAGAAATGCAAAAAATATTTGTGGACCAAGTAATTACGACACTTGATAAAAAAGAAAAAAGCAATTACTTTTTGTTGATAGGGATGGGAATTTTTCTAGATTTAGACATATCTAAAATTAATGAGATAATAGAAATAGTGCGTAATTTACTAAAAAAAGAAACATTAGATAAAAAAATAATAACAGAATTTATTTTTCAGAAAAAACCGAGTGATGAAAAATATATATAAATATTTGGGACGAATTCGTCCCTTAGTTTTTTTTGAAAAATTTAATTATAAGGAGGAAAAAATGTTAATAGAAAAGGACTGTTATGTTCATTTTGTTGGGGAGAACTCAATTAAGGCAAATACTGATTTGGTTGTAATAGATCAATATGAAAGAAATAATAATTTAATAATGATTTCATTACTAGATGTACCAGCTAAGATAGATAAAATAAATGCAGATTACAAAAAGGTAGCTAGTGGAGTTTCAATGACTTTATTGGAGAGAGGAACTAACAATAATGTTCTTAGAGATATAAAAGCTACCAATCCTGGAATAGATTTTATGCATTGTAAGCTAAATATAGAGAAAAAGAAAGTTGGGAAATTCTCTCATATGGTTATGAGCAGACAGCTTGAAAGTAGTGATTATATTTTCAATTTTAATAATGAAAATATAAATGATTTAATCTTTAAGAAGTTAGTTAATGTTTATTTCATACCTTGTAAAACTCATCTTATTCAAGAGGCTTTAATAGCAAAACCAGCAATAATTAAAAAGATGGTTGTTATAACTAAAAATCCAAAGTTAAAAAATATAGAAGTATATAGATTTGAATTAAATTTATTTAAAGATGCTTTAAACGAAGTTGCAGCAAGAAGTGGAGAGGTAACAGATAAAACATTACTTAAATACAAAGGACAGTTTACAAGTTATATAAATAGATTCAAAAGTCAAATAGTTGACAATTTATATAATAGATTAGATTTCTTCTATGATCCTAATGATGTTCCAGAATATGTAACAACTTTTCCAAGACCATTACCTAATCAACAAATGAAAGGTATATTAGAAAAAATATCACAAAAATTATATGGAAAACCATTTTCTTTCTCAAAATTAACTTATGAAGAATGGGAAAATGTTCATAACACTTTTCATCAATTAGAAAAATTAGGAAGAATACCTACAAATGATAAATTTAAACCTACTTATTCTAAGCAATATGAACTATGGGCATCAGGGATGAAAATTCTTGAAAAAGAAAAATTCTTATATCTTGCTTTAACTATGGGAGCAGGAAAAACCTTAGCGTCATTAAAAATAAATAAATATACGTGTGAAAAAACAATGGGAACAGAAAACCATATAACATTTATATTAGCTCCAAAATCTACCATAACTCAATGGGTTGGAGAAATTGGATTGATTGAACAAGGCAAAGGAAGAACAAAGAAAGAATACGATATACTATTCCTTAATTCAGTTGATGATTTGATTAGATTCTATAATGAGAATTCTAAAGTAGTTAATAAATATAATAAAAATGGAAAGCTTGTGTCTAGTGGAATTGTATTTGATAAAACAAAAATAAAAAAACCTTTATATATTCTTTGTGGAAAAGAAACGTTTAAGTTATCTCAAACAAAAAGACCTAATTTCTTATTAAGTAAATATGGTGATGATCCTGTATTAAAATGTCCAAACTGTGGCCAAGAACTTATTCAAGTTAAAAAAATTGATAAGATTGCAACAGATGTTCCTTTAGAATTGGAAGATTTCTTTAAAGAAGATAAAAAAGGAATAAAAAAAACACCTAAATCAAGCAACATAAAGTGTAAAAAATGTGAAAGATTAGCTGATCAGAGAAGCGAGTACAAGCTAAATGAAAAAGAAGCTAAAGAAATGGCTAAAGAGCAATCGGCAAGATATAAAAAAATGTATTTTGAAAATCCTGATGATGCTAATAAAAGAATTCCTACACGTAATAGTGAAGTTTGGGGAGTGGATTATAGAACTGATAATTATATAAGAAATAAAATGTTTTATAAAATAGAGCCAGTTAAAGAATTAAAAGATTCTTATACTGTATTTGAAGATTCAGACACATTAAAAGAAGCTTATAAATTAAGAAGAGAGTTTATAGATAGAACAAAAGAAGAGTACAATCTTCTGAATATTAAAGTTGATGATACAACTTTTGAAGAAAGAGCAATAGGGTATAAGCCAAAGATAAAAAAGAAAATAAAGAAGGTATCAGTTATTGAATTTATGAAAAAAAGAATTTTTGAATTTGATTCTACTATAATTGATGAGGCTCACGAGGCAAATAAAGCAGATTCGTTGATTGGAGCAGCTCAAAAACTTTTATTTAAATTTTCTAAAAAAGTGTTATTACTATCTGGTACTGCAAATAATGGATATGCTTCATCATTACATAGCTTATTATCAGCAGCAATGCCTAATGAATTATTAAAAGATGACACATTTAATAAGCAAGAATTTATAGCTAAATATGGAATATTACAGGCTGTTAGAAAAGTTGATGATACAGGAAAAATATCAGGAAAAATCGAATTAAAAAAATCAGATTTTAAAGAAACTGAAGGAATAAATCCAGTTGTATTTACAAAATTTTTAGCAAAGAATTTTATAATGGTTAATTCATTATCTCAATTAGACTTACCGTTACCACCATTAGTAGAGGAGTATATTCCAATAGACTTAGATACACAAATAAAATTTAATTATATAAAATTCTATAGTAAAGTTGAGAAGATTTCCCCTCTCCAAGCAAAAACTTTAAGAGATAAAATTTTCAAGAACTATATAAATAATCCATATAAATGGCAAAACTTTTCTATAACAGCAACAGTTGATGGTATAAAAGAAACTTTTGATGTAGATATAGATAATGTTTCAAGAGATAGCGTACCATTTACTACTAAAGATGAATATCTAATAAAAGTAATTAGAAAAGAAATGTCTCAGAATAGAAAGTGTTTTTTATTTACAGACTTTATAAATGGTGGAGAATATATAGGAGAGGAACTATGGGAAAACGAAAATAAACCTAGAAAAATAACAATAAACGATAGAATATGCAAATTATTGGAAGAGGAAGGAATAAGATATAAAGTTATAACAACTTCTACTGCTAGTGTAATAGATAGAAAAAATTGGATCGAGGATAATAAGGACCAATATGATGTATTTATTTGTCAGCCACAATTAGTTAATGTCGGACTTAATTTAGTATTTTGTCCTACTTACATAGTTTATACTCCTCAATATAGATATGATATAATTTCACAAGCTACAAGAAGAGGGTACAGAGCTAATTCAACAGAAGAAAATAGAGTGTATCATTTATACTTTAAAAATACTTGTGAAGAAGAAATTATAAATAGGTATCAAAGAAAACTAGCTGAAGCTAAGGCAATAGAAGGAGATTTTGACGTTAATCTTGAGAAAAATAAAAATGTTAGAACAATTTCTAAAATGTCAGCAGCAATAGTTTCTGGTTATTAATTAATAAGTATTGCACATATTTAATACATATATGTGAAATATTTATCATAAAATTTTGTTATGTTATTAAAAATATGCTACAATTACTAAGCCTATTCAAAATAGCCTAGTAATTGTACTTTTTAATAATTTCGGAGGTTTAAAATGAGTAGTAAATTAGCATCACTAAAAAAACAAGTGAAATTAAAAAGAAGCAAATTAGCAAAAAGTGGCGATCAAGGATCATTAGGAATTTTAGGAGAAACTGGAATTTCAAGACCACATCAAAGAATTTTAACAGGTATATTGAGTATGGATTATTTATTAGGTGGTTTCAAACCTGGAACTCTTATTGAATTTTCTGGAGATGAAAATGCTGGTAAAACAACTCTTGTATGGAAAATTACAGAGAATTTACAAAATATTTATAAAGCACCAGCCATTTTTTATAATGATGTGGAATCAACTTCTAACGATGAACAATTCTTAGATAGATTTCCTATGTTAAAACCAGATGATATAATTTATGCTAATATTCCAAAAATAGAATCTTTCTTCGAACAAGTTGAAGAGTTTATAGAAAATTTAGATTTTGTTATGCTAGATAGTGTAGCTGCAATGTCTTCTGTAAATGAAAGATCCCTAGACAAATCAGAAATGGGAAAAAACGCTGGTATATGGAGTAGAGGATGGAAAAAATTATATGATTTCTCAAAAAAAGGAGCAGTATTCCTAGCAGTTAATCAAGTTAGAGATAACCTTGATGCTTATGCAAGTAATAAAAATGGTACACAGACAACAGGTGGAAGAGCTTTAAGGCATGCTAAATCAGCTCAAATTCACGTTAAAAAAGAATCTAAAAGTAAAGCTTTAAAAAAGAAAAATTTTATAGGTGAAGAGGAAATTTGTGCTTGGGAAACTGTAATAGAAGTGCAAAAAAACAAGCAAGGTTCAGCCTTTAAATCAATAAGTACTTATTTATGGACTGATGATGAAAAACCTGAAACTTTTGATGTAGTTAAAGAAGCCATAAATTTTGGATTATCTTATGGAATAATTCAAAGAAATTCAGTAAAAGGATCAACATATTCGTTTCTAAATATTTTTAATAATGAAGAAATCATTAAATTTAATGGTATTCAAGCAATGGAAGACCATTTTTATAAAACACCAATACATTTAGCTTGGTTAAAAATATTTGTATATAGATATTTATTTAGTGATGAATTTTTCTATTGTTTATATGACAAAATATTACTTATAGGTAAAGCTGAAGTATTTATGATGTCTAAAAAATATAACATAACAATAGACTTTACAGAGGAAAAATTAATTGCAAATCTCAAGAAAACATTTCCTTTAGAGTATTTTATAAAAAAAGAAAAGTTAAAAGAACTTAAAGAAAAATATGGTGAACCTTGGACATGGGGAATTCTTAACGGAGTTGAAGAAGATGAATAATTTAAAAAATAAAGAGTTCCGTTTATCTGTTGCAAATTTAATTGCAGCAGAGGAACATATTATAGAAATGATGTGTAACGCAGAAACTGAAGAAGATAAAAAATTACTTTTCCAGGAATTAAAAAAAATAAAATTCCAAAGAAATAATTTATTAGTTAATACTACTTCAGAAAAAGATAGAGAATTATCCTTCAATAAATGGTGTTTAATGAAACATTTACTTTTATCACAATATCATTTAATGGAATGGGTAAACCAAAATGATAAGGAATACGAGGAAATAAATATAGCTTTAGATACTATAAAAAGTTTAGATAATTCGTTGGATAGTCTATCATTAAAAGAAATAAAAACTGATTGTAAAATCTGTCCAAAAGATTTAATTATTGAAAAAGTTTTTAGATTATTCAAATAAATTTTTATTTAAAAAAACTAACAAAAAGAGATATATAAGAGAAATTAAAAATATATAATATTTAGTTGGATAAAGGAGGATAAATAAATATTGAAATAACTTTTGGCATACAAAAACAATGTTATTAAAGGGATTGAATGAGAAAAATTGTAAAAAAGAGGAGCAAAAAAAATGTCAAAAACTAATATTTTAATTTATGACAGAGATGCTGAAATTAATTTAGATTTTTTTTGTAAATATAAAAATTTAAAACTAATTGCAGTTGATGAATTTAAACAGTATGCTACTTCTAACTGGGAAACTATAGGAGATATATTAGATGCAACAAGTAAAAAATCTATTTATACAGTATTTTCCAAAGTTGAAAAATCTTCTATTTTTTATAAAGAAATTCCTTATGTTATTTATAAAAATAAAAAGGTAATAGCATTATACGATTTAAAAATATATAAATACTGTAAAAATTCTGAAAATTTTGATGAGGTAACATTAAATAAATTTTGTAAACAATTAGATGTAGTTGAATCTGTACTCGAACTTGTATGTTCTTCTTATATAGATTTTTTAGAAAAAGAATTAGACGAGTTAGACAAAAGTACAATAATCAATATAAATAATATAGTTAATAAAAATGATTCTGATTATTATTTTGTTGTAGATAGAAAAGACAATAAAATAGTTCCAGATGGAAAAACAATTGATTTAAACAGTCTTATACTATTAAAAGAGCTTAAAGATATTTTTATGCATCAAATATAGTTATAGAGTGTAAAAAAATGAAAAACTTACAATAAAACCCCATAAATAAACAACAGTATTCCTTTTGAACTAAATAAAATAGGGGGTCATTTTAAAATGGCAAAAGGAATTTTAATACAAGATACTGTTACAAAAAGAGATTATTCTACATTACTTTCTTTAATATCAAGCAATAAAGGTGATTATGATATATGTGCACTAATTTGGGATGTTTGCACTTGCAACTTCGAATTATATTTAGAAGAATCTATAGTTCAAAGAATCGCTAGACTACAAGAGGTCTCTCCAAAGTCATTTGAAGATTTAAAGAGAGTGATTCATATAATAAAAGATAAATATGTTTGTAATAAAATAGAAAACCAAAAAAAGAAAATGGTTATAGTTAACGATAAACAGGTAGCTGTATACATTTCTAATAAATTTGATGCAGCTCTTATTTACGCAGAAATTGAAGCTTACTATAAAGGAGGATTATTCGGCTATGCAGTGTAGTGATAATACATTAACACAATCAAATATTTTAGAACATTTTAGTTTATTAAAAGAGAATTTCGAGTACAACATTGAATTGGATTTAGTTAAAGACTTAGGAATAAATCCAAGAAAAATAAATAAAGTTTATGCAGAAGAAATTCCTTTAGAAACTCCAGCTGTAATTTTGGGTATAGTTACAGGTGAAGAAGAATATATAGATAATGAAGGAACTATACATGATATAAAAAATAAACTTATACTAATTGATGGAAACCATAGAACATATGCTAAAAAATTTGTATATGAACACAAGTTTATAAATGCCAGAATTATAAAATACGATACTATAGATGATGCAATTATAGATGCATATAAATTCAATACTTGTCATGGAAGACCTTTAACTGATAGAGAAGTTGCAATGGGTGTTGCTGAAACTATTCGTATTCTTAGAAAAAAAGAAATAAAACCTAGTTTAAATGTCATTGCTAGCAGATTAGGTTTAACTCAGAGACAAGTTAGAATGTACGACTATTGGGTTAAAGTAGAGGGAGCTTTAGGAGAAGAAATTCCAAAATCAAAAGCAGATTTATTAAATAGTTTTTTAAATGTTGGAGGAAATGCAACAAAAGAACAATTAATGGAGGCTATAAAAAAGCTTAGAAAGTTTTGGGAACTTAATGGGCATTTAAAATTTATAGAATTAGTTGAAGCTAAAAAACATTTTGCAAAAACAGGAGAAATAGTTAATTATGAGCACTTAAAAGTGACTCAAATGTTATCTCTAGATGACTTTGGATTAACACCACCAGCTGATATGGCTGAAACATCATCTAAAACTATAGAAATTTCAAAAGAAAGTAAATACTCAAAACAACCTAATGAAATTATATCAGAGATAAACGAAACAGGATTAATTAACATTAACGAAACTGAAAATACAACTAACTTAGAAAAATTTGATAAAGAAATGAAAAAAGATTTTTCTAAAAAGAAAATAACACTTGAAACACTTACTCTTAATTTCTTATCTGAAATTCAAGAGATTGTTATAGATAAAGCTTCATCATTTACTGATTTAGTAAAAAGCGAAATAGAAAACAACCCTGAAACTATAGATAATTTAAAGAAAAAAGAACCACAAATAAAAGGCATATTAGCAAATATAAAATCAAAATTAAATCTAATAGAAAATAGTTTAGGAATAAAAGATTAAACTAAAACAATTAGACAAGCATTTCTGGAGACATTATTTTACTTGTCCTAGATCTGCTTGTTTTTTATATGCTAAGAATCCTATTTTAGGTGTTAGATCAAAAACAAAAAAAATAAAAACACCTGAAGAATTGCTTTATATTGTTCTTGAAAAATTATCTTGCTACTTTTTGATAACTCTTTCTGAAAAAAAAGAGTTGGAATTCAGGGAATTGAAAAAAAGGTACATACTTATGACAACAGATTATTATAGAAAAATAATTGATGGGAAAGAATATAAAAAGTTAAAAAATTATAATAATTATAAAAAAATGTTGGAGTATTTAAAAAGTGATGAACCATTAAATAAACTTATGAATGTTTTAGAAGTAGAAGACTCAGTTTCTATAGAAACTGGATATTCAATAAAGATAGAACTTAATAAACTTTTATCATCTACAATAAAGTATAAATTAAATAATAAATATATATATAATGTGGATATACCACTTTTTAAGAGGGAAGAAGATGGTATTGTTATATATAAATTTATACATTCTGGTTATCCTAATCTTGTTTATAATGAGGATTGTGATTTGAATATCACAAGATTTTTAGCAGATGAGTTATTAGAAGATATTGTAAAAACTATAGTTGTATATGATTTTAAAAGCTGGAAAAGATATGAGATAGGGACAAAAAAGGGAACATACTTTTCTGATGTTTTTAAAATATTAAAAACTATAGATTCTGATTTAGTACCACGATATAGTTGCTACGACAATTGTATAAAATGTGAGAATATGGATTTGTGTGATGAGTTAAGCTTGATAGCTAACTCAAAAGGGGAGGAATATGTTATCTAAACATGGTAAAAAAAGAATTAAAAGTAGAGCTACAAATTCTTGTAGACTTGTTAAAAAAGCTATAGAAGATGGAACAGACATAAGTAAGTTTGATGGTGAATTAAGATCTTACTTAGATTTAAAAAAAGATAAAAATCTAAAGAATATAGTTATTGTTTATAATCAAAAAATATTTATATTTTCTGATAGATTAATTCTAATAACAGTTTTAAATATTCCAGGAAGATTAATCACATCTTTTAATAAACAAATTTTAAAATTAAGTAAAACAGCATAGGAGAGTGAAGTTTTGTCTAAAGATAAAAAGTATTCAAAGATTGCTAAAAGACTAAAGGACCTAATAAAAAATCATATAACAGATATTTATGATGTAACGGTAAAAGAAGAGTATTCAGCAGGTAATAAAATGAGGTATGACTTTTATATGCCTTACTTATCAGAACCTATAGGTTTTGAAGCTGATGGAATACAACATAAACAATTCGTGCCATTTTTTCATGGTAATTTAGAAGGATTTGAAGCTAGTAAAAATAGAGATTTTCATAAAGATTTTTCTACTAATTTAAGAGGTGGACATATTATTAGAATTAGTAATGAAAAAATTACTGATAACGAATTTAAAAAAATAATAGAAGACTATATAGAAATATTTGAGGAAGGAGATGTTAATATCCCTAAGTGGGAAAAGAAGAAAAAGTAGTGATTTTGATTTTTAACTATATATAATTTATTATATATAGAGAGGTGAAATAATTGAAAAAAATAGAATGCAAAGAAATATCAGAAAAAATAAAATCGAAATTAAAAGAAATTTACAGAGGAAGAAAAGTTCCTGTTTTAGGAATTATATCTGTTGGAGAATATGCTCCTTCTAAAATATATGTAAATAGAAAAATAAAAGAAGCTACAGAAATAGGATTTGAAAATATTAATATAAATTTAGAAGAATCAATTAGTTTAATAAATCTAAAACTTAATATAATAGATGCTGCTGAAAAATGTGATGGATTGATTTTACAATTACCATTACCAGATAACCTTAAAGAGTATGAAGATGAACTGCTAAATTTAATTCCTGTAGAAAAAGATATTGATGGATTGCACAAAGACAATCTTTACAATCTAACTTTAGGAAAAAATAAAGAAAATATTTTACCAGCTACAGTACAAGGTATATTAACTATTCTAGAAGATATTGGAGAGGGAAATTTAGAGGGAAAAGATGTTGTTGTAATAGGAAGAGGAAAAACTGTAGGAAAGCCTCTAATAAGCGTTCTATCTAATAGAAATGCAACAGTAACATTATGCCATTCTAAAACTGTAAATCTAGAAGAAAAAACAAAGGAAGCAGATATAATTATTTCAGCAGTAGGGATACCTCATTTTTTGAAGAATATTGGAAATGAGAACAGTATACTTATTGATGTAGGTATAAGTAGAGATATTAACAATAAAATTAAAGGGGATTTTCATCCAAGTTGTTATGAGAAGTGCAAATATTATACTATTACACCTGGAGGAACTGGCATAATGACTGTTACATCTTTACTTGAAAATCTACACAAATTGTTTCAAAGGACATTGAATGAAACCACAAATAAATAATTTGAACATGGAAGAAATAAGAAATATTAGAATGGCATTTTTTAAAGAAAAAAAAAGTATAAAAAAAACTAACAATGTTATGGGAATTGATTTATCTAAATTTAATACTGGTGTTGCTGTTCTTGATGATAAAGATGAAATATTGTTTTTAAATAAAATTTCTCCAAAAGGAAATAAAGAGAAATATATAATAATAGATTTTGTTATAGCTTTTAAGTCTATAATAGATAGATATAGACCTTCTAAAGTAATTATGGAAGATATTTACCTTAGAAACAATAGAGGCAATCTCGGCTCTTATAAAAGCCTTGCAAAGCATCATGGAGTTGTATTAACTATTTTATCTTTAATGGATGTAGAAGTATATTATATTCACAATATGAGTGCAAAATCACATATAGGTTGTAAAAGTAAAGAAGATGTTTTCAATAAAATGTGCAAAGTTTATAATTTGCATGATTTTAATTTTGAAGATCATAATGATTTAACTGATGCTTTAGGATTAGCATTAAATAAAAATAATAAAAAGTTGAAATGATAGAAAAATTAACTAACAAAAACTTTTATGATAAAAATAAAAATGTGTTTAGTAGCATAGGATTATTTGATATTCCATATATAGAAAATAATCTTGTTAAAGGTGGATGTATTCGAAAGCTTTTTTTTCAAAGAAAGAGATTTTCTAGGGGAGATTACTCAATCTATAATCTTGAAAAAGAAATAGAAAGAAATTTAATATTAAAGTTTGTTAGAAGCAAATATTTAAATTATAGTTCATTGAGTTTTCTTCCTATTGAAAAACAAAAAATTATTATAGACAATATTGAATTTAATCAAAATGAATTTTTAATTTCTGATACACACATATTTTTATTTAAAATAATAACCAATGTATCTGATTTTAAAAAGGTAGAAACAATCCCATTAATAAATGACTTCCCTATATTATTAACATTAGCTCAAAAATATAGTAAAAAATATGTTACAATTATTTATAAAAACTTATATGGGAAAAGTGAGATATCCCATTGTTTAGTAATCAAAGATTCTATACTATATGTAAATGATAATGAAACAAATTTAGATTATATGAATATAGCTACTGGAATTTATAAGGCTATAGATAAATTAAATAACCACATATATCACAACGATACTCCAGCAAGAACAGAATGTGAAAAGTGTGAAAAATGTTACTGGTTATCATTCTGTAAATATATTTAAAACAAAAGGAGATAAAACTATGTATCTTAAAGTTTTTTTATTATTTATTTTTATAAATTTAACAAGTATATCAATTGATAATGCTTGGAAAGTTCCTTCTAAATATCAAATATATAAATATGAAGATTTTTTTAAAACAATAGAGAATATAGACAAAAAAATAGATAAAAAAACAAAAGAGGTAAATGAACTCTTAAAAAATAATATTTCTCCAATGTATTGGAGCTACGAACAAAAGAGTTTATATCTAAAATTAATACAGGAGATAACTAATTTAGAAAATGAATCAAATACATTAATAAGTAAGTATAATGCGATACAGTTTATAACTAACGAGTAAAGAAAGGTACACATGGCTAGAAAAATTAAACAGAAAATAAATAAAGAAGAAAAAAGAATCAGTGATAATTTATATGATTATTATATAAGTAACATTCAAGAAAAATATAAACGTAATCTTACTAAAGAAGACGTAAAGAGAATCCATACAGGCCTTGCACACTTCACAGATAGACGTTTTAGATATCTTAGCTATGGTTTTATGCAAATGGCTTCTAATATGATTATAAACTACTTAAATGAAGATGTGGCTTTTAAAGATGAAAGTTACTTTACAGAATACATTAGTGCTGCTCAAAAATTATCAAAAAAAATTTCATATGATTTTGATAATATAGTATTAAATAAAAATATTTTAAATGTAATGGCTAACAAATTTGTTTCTTGGACAAACTCACAAAGTTGTAATAATTTTATAACTACAGATTTAACTAAAGAAAATATATTTTCTTTAGGCAAAGTAGTTAGATATAATAAAGAAGTAATATGTTATACGAATATGAAAGAATATTTAATATATCATTCAAAATCTAAGAAAAAGAAGAGGAAAGCATTTACTTTAACAACTGAAAAAGTAATAGAAAAAATGGTAATGACTGAGCTTATAAATGATGAAACAAGCGAAAGAAAATATGTATATACTAGAGATATTGATTATGTTTTTATGGAAAAATTATCTTTAGTAATAAAAAATATGAATCTATTACTAAAAACGTTAGAAGTTAATAAAGAAGAAGTTAGTTTTGTAGAAGGAGTTAAGGAAGTTATTTACAAACTGCAAAGAATATCTGATTATTTATATTTCGAACAAATATTACCAACTGCAGAAGATAGCTCAATTATTTCCATAGTTAGTGGAGAAGAAAAAGGAGTTTATAAAAAAGAAAATATAAGGATGGTGCAACAATAATGTACAATGTTTGGATGAATAGAGAAGAAAATAAAATATATCATGTTATAGCATCTGTTAAAAATAAAAATGATGCAGAAGAAAATATACTTATATCAAGAGAAGGTATAGTAAACTCAATTTCTAGAAAAGAATTTGAGAAAAAGTTTAACAAAACTAAATTTTCAACTAATATAAGGTCTTTAAATACTCCTTATTTAAAAAGTTTTAAGTTCAAGTCTTTAGATGATTATTCTGAATTTATAATGGAAATTAGTGATTCTAGTGAAGAATAGAATAAAAAATTTATTTTTAGAAGAAAAATATATTTTAACTTTATTTATTTTTGAAATCATATGCATACTTATATCATTTTACCCTTTTTATAAATGGGAAAAATATATAAGAACTACTAATTTAAATTTAATAATAAATACAGAACTTTCACCTTATGCTACATTTTCTCTAGTTATAGCTTATTATATTCTTAACTTTATGCTATTTAGAAGTTTACTTAAGATACCTAAAAATCATAATAAATTTTTAGAAAAAGAAATAAATGAATATTTTAAAGAATTAACTGAATTAAGAAAAGACTATGATAAATTAAAAATTGAAAACGAAGAATTAAAGAATAAGGAAAAATAGAAAAATGTTAAAAAAATTATTTCAAAGATATGGTGGAGACAATTGGGAGCATAAGTTTAACTCATTCCAAGAACAACTAATATTTGTTGATGATTGTTTAAGAAAGCGAAAGAGACTAACAGAGCTTTACACTGATAGAGAAATAGAAACCGCTATTGATCAAACAGTAGACTCTTTAATAGAAATAAGACAAATTCAAAGGCAATTAGAAAAATTATTAATTTTCATAAATAAAGAAAAAAGATTAGCTGGGACAGAAATGTTTTTAGATAAAGAAGAAAAAAGACTTAATTTTGATGAAGTAGCTGGAAGTTATATAGCAAAATATCGAATAAATTCTACTAAAAAAACAATAACTTCTGAAGAAAAGAAAAATTTATTTAGAGTTTTTTATAAACAAATGTATTCTGAACATTCAAGAAAAGAAAGTGCTTATGATGAATGGTTATCGTTTGTAACTGATGAAAGAAATAATATTCTTAATTTAAGATCTGAAACTACTAATTGGCAAAATATATTAAAAAAGAAACTTAAAACAAACTAAATTTATTGAATTCATAGTAATACTAGCGTATAATTTAATTAAACATAAATTTTACAATATGGGGGAAAGATGAAGAAAATAATTATCATATTATCGATATTTACTACAATAATTTCTTATGCTAATGAAAATACTATAACTAAATTTGAAGTAGAAATGAAGCAAGGTCTTGTATATAAAAAAGAAAAGGAAAAACTATTTACTGGGAAAGTAGTATCCAAATATTCTAATGGAAAAATTGAAGAAGAATATAGCTATATAAATGGCAAAAAGGATGGAATACATAAAATTTATAATCCAAATGGAAAACTAATCTATGAATGTATTTTTAAAAATAACTTAAAAAACGGTCCTTACAAAAATTATAATTCTTCTGGAATTATAACTGATGAAGGAACTTATATAAATGATAAAGAAGAAGGGGAATATAGACTTTATTATCCGAATGGTGAACTTAAAATAATCGGTAATTTTAAAAATGGAGTTGTTGATGGACTTTTTAAAAGATACTATGAAAACGGAAAACTTAAAGAAGAATATACTTTAAAAGAAAATAAAAGACATGGCCTTATGAGATATTACTATGAAAATGGAAATATTAAAGCTGAAACTTACTTTGAAAATGATATAAGGATTAAACCAATTAAACAATTTAATCCTAGTGGGATCTTAATATCTGAAAAAAATTAAAAAAGAGACGAAATCGTCTCTTTTTTTTATGAATGAATTTGAGCCATTGGGAATAGCTAAGTCTAATTATAAATCATTTTTTACAAAAGTCAAAGAGTAATAAAAAAAGTGAGCTTAGGGGTTGCTCACTTTTTTCTTATGAATGTTTCTACTAATTATAACTACATAGGGGGGGATTAAAATTAGTAATATTTAGAGTTAAACTTTTTTTTGGGGTTAGTTTCTCTAACTAAAAAAATTATAACATAGTTTTTTAAAAAATAAAAATTTCTAAATTAATCAAATTTATTTTCATAAGATTTTTCCAATTGATTATTTTCATAATCTAATTTATCTTTTGTTATTCTATCTAACAATCTCAATACAGCATCTTCATTTAATGAATTCTGTATTTTTGAATTTATATTTTCTTCTAATTTTTCATCAGTTACCTCGTTTTTATAGAATTTCATTTTAAATCCTAATGATAAATTTTTAAGTATAGGATTTGTATTATATTCTCTTATTTTATTTAAAGCAATATTATTTAAATCATAATATGTTATTTCATTTAATAGTTCTTTATTATTTGTATTTGAATACATTAATATGTTATCCAAAATTATAATTTCTTTATCAACACGTTTATTATATTCAAGATAATAAGCATATTTTTTTCTTTTAGAAAAAATATTGTGAAAAAACACTTCAATTTCT
>NZ_JBOFKN010000102.1:0-15538 GCF_051657365.1 Paraclostridium sp. | reverse complement strand
TACTTTTAATTTATTTTCTAAATGAAAATTTAAGTACTGTTAATTTTTTCTACTTTATTCCTACATTATTTGATATAGCATTTTTATATGAAAATAAATTGAAATATTTATTATTTATAATTACATTTGTACTAGTAATTTTAACTAATATAAATACCTCAATATTTATATTAACCCAAGATTTATCTATACTTTTAATAGTTACGTTAATGAGTTTATACATATACAAAGAATTTTTAAATAAAGTACAATATCAAAATACCTATGACAAACTTAGAATTTCAGAGGATAAGTTAAAAAAAGCCAATCAAGATTTAGAAGTTTATATAACTTCAGTTGAAGAACTAGCTATCCTAAAAGAACGTAATAGAATATTTAGAGAAATTCACGATAGCGTGGGGCATTGTTTATCAACAACCATAATTCAACTTGAAGCTGTAAAACGCTTATTAAAAAATAATCCAGATTTATATGAATTAGTTAATGAACTTAGGGAATTTGTTAAAGATAGTTTTATAGAGGTTAGAACTGCTATATCTAAACTAAAACCTAATGAATATGAAAATTATCAAAATTTATTTAAAATAGATGAGTTAACTAAAAATTTTGCTAAATTAACTGCTACAGATGTTAAATTGACTATTTCTAAAAATACTTGGAGTTTGTCAAGTGTTCAATCTATAGCTTTATATAGAGTAATTCAAGAAGCTCTATCTAATGCTCTGCGACATGGAAAATGTACTAAAGTAGATATATTTATAACATTTAATTACGATTCCTTAATACTTAATATAAAAGATAATGGGTTAGGGTGCTTTAATATAAAAAAAGGAAATGGGTTAAATAGCATATCAGAACGAATTTTTGAATTAAAAGGAAAAGTTGAATTTGTAAATTGTGAAAATGGATTTCTTATAAGAGCTTCTTTTCCTAAAAATATAGGAGGTGAATTTATTGAGTAAAATAAAAATTTTAATTGTTGATGATGAAAAATTAATTAGAAGTGGTTTGAAAATAATTTTATCTAGCTATGAAGATTTAGAGATTGTCGGAGATTGTTCTAATGGATACGAAGCTTTGGATTTTTGTAGGAATAATACTGTGGATTTAGTATTAATAGATATTAGAATGAAAATTTGTGATGGCGTTTTAGGCACTAGATTAATAAAAGAATATGATAATTCTATTAGCGTTCTTATTCTTACTACTTTTAATGATGATGAATACATAAAAAATGCTATAAAATTTGGTGCTTCTGGTTATTTATTAAAAGATAGCTCGGATGAAATACTTTATGAAGGAATTAAGTCTAGCATCTGTGGAAATATAGTTTTTGATAAAAATGTTGCTAGCAAAATTATTTACAGTGAAAACAAAATTTGTCTAGATAGTATTTTAAAAAAATTTAATTTAACGCACAAGGAAATAGATATAATATCTTTAATAGCTGATGGACTTACTAACAAAGAAATAAGTGAAAGTTTATTCTTATCTGAAGGAACAATTAAAAATAATATAACTAACATACTTAGCAAACTTGGTCTTCGTGATAGAACTCAAATAGCTATTTTTGCTTTTAAAAATAAAATCGTATCTTAATATAAGGGGGTTACATCCCCCCTTATATTAATTTTTTTTATCTTCTAATATGTTTCTTCCTTTTTTAATATAAAATATTACTGAGAAGAATATAGTCAATAACTCGGCTATAGGTATAGCTAACCATATTCCATTTAATCCAATTATATTGGGTAGTATAGCAATTGTAGCTACGACAAAGATTAATGACCTTAATACAGATATTATTGCAGATACTTGTCCATTTCCTATTGCAGTAAAGTACCCAGACATAAATATGTTTATGCCTATAAGTAAAAATCCATATGAAAATAATTTCATACCTGAAGCTGCAATTGTATATACTTCTAAATCATTAGTAAATAGTGCTATTATGTCTTTCCCTAAAAACATTGATACTAAAAATATAGCTAAAGAGCTCCATCCTATAGTTACAAAACTATGTCTTAAACTCTCATTTATCTTTTCCTTATTTCTAGCTCCAAAGTTATAACTAATCATAGGAGATATTCCAACTGACACCCCAAAGTATACAGCTATAAAGAAATAATAAATATAAATTATAATAGACATTGCCGCTATTCCAGTTTCTCCACTAAATGCTAATATACTTTTATTAAATAAAAATGTAGTTATACCTGTTGATAATTCTGTAAACATCTCAGAGCTACCATTGTAACAAGAATTAAATAAAGCTTTAAAATCAGATTTAGGCTTTGTAAATTTCAAACTTGATCTATCCCCTACAAAGTATAATAGCCCAATTAATCCTGATACCGTTATCGCTATATATGTTCCTAATCCGGCTCCTAAAATTCCCATTTTCAATACTACTATAAATAAAAAATCAAAAGCTATATTTAGTACTAACCCTAAACATGACATTAATAATGCTACTTTAGGACTTCCATCTACACGTGCATAATACTCAAAATACAATTTTAACATCATAGGTATAGTCATAAGTACAGTTACTAATCCATAGGATTTTGCATATGGAAATAGCTTATCTGTTGTTCCTAAAAATATTAGTATTGGATCTAAAAATATTACGCCTAAAATAGTAAGTACTATACCTATCCCAATAAGGGTAACAGTTATAAATGAAAATAACTGATTTGCACCATTTTTATCTTTTTCTCCTAATTTTATTCCAACTAATGCACCTGACCCCGTCGCTAACATTACAGCTATCCCAAATACTATACAAGTTATTGGTATAACAATATTTATCGATGCTAAGGCATCTGAATTTACATATCTTGATACAAAAAAACCATCTATGGTAGTATAAAATGATAAAAATATCATTGTAATAATTGATGGTAATATGTATCTTAAAAACTCTCTATAATTTTGTTTCTTTGAAAATACTGCTTCCATTTTTATCCCTCTATTCTTTTTAGTAATTGATATTACTTGACATTAATAATTGTGAAGGATATAGTAACTATACTGTCAATAAAATTTTTTAATAATAGGTGATATATATGAAAATGAAATTTACTGTTGGAGAATTAGCTAAACTTCATGAAATGCGTAAACAAACTTTGATTTATTATGATAATATAGATTTATTTAAACCCAATATAGTTGATGAAAATAACGGATATAGATACTATACTTCTGAGCAGTTAGAGGTTTTAGATAGTATTTTAGTTTTAAGGGAACTAGGCATTCCCATAAAGGAAATTAAAGATTTCTTAATAAAAAGAGACAACACTAAAACATTAAATCTTTTAAAGGAACAGAAAATAAAATTAGATGAACAGTTAACAAGTTTACAAAGGACTATAAAAAGGCTAGAAAATAAAATAGATACCATCGAAAATTTAGATATTAATGAAGATGAGGTTTATTTTAAAGAAATGAATTCAGAGTATTTAGTTGTTCAAAATGTTGATGCTCCTTTTCAACTTTTACAAACGGATATTGCTTTTAAAAAATTATTAACAACTGTAACTAGTAAAAAATATCCTTACAATTATCAGTTAGGTACTATAATTTCTCTTGAAAATTTATTACTCAAAGAATATACCACTGCTGATTCTGTATTTTTCCCTCTTTATAAAAAATTAAAAGTTTATGATGTTATTGAAAAATCTAGTGGGCTTTATGCTATAGCTCTACATAAGGGCGAATATACGAATATAGGTAAAACTTATGAGTTTTTAATTAATGCTATTAAAACAAATGGTTATAAAATGATTGGTCCTTCTTTTGAATATTCTATCTTAGATAGTTTAACCTCTTATACTTCTAAGGATTATATAACCAAAATCTCAATTCCTATTAAATCTATTTAAATAATATTTCAAATTATTACTATGAAAGTGACTTAGGTCACTTTTTTTAATGACTTAGTGTAATAGATATGCCCTTCTTAATTTTATATAATGATATTAAGATTAACAAATAAATATTTGAGGAGATTGATATTAGTATGAGTATTATAGAAATTAAAAATATAAGTAAAAGATTTAATGATAAGTTAGCAATAGATAATATTAGCTTTACTGTGAATGAAGGTGAATTATTTGGACTTATAGGTCCTAATGGTGCTGGTAAGTCTACTTTAATTAATATTATGACTAATCTCATGATTCCAAACAATGGGTCTGTTTTTATAGATGGTATGGACTTAATTAAAAACCCTGTTAAATCAAAAGCTATGATAGGACTAGTTCCACAAGAACTAGCTATAATCGAGCATTTAACTCCATATGACAATCTAGAGTATTTTGGTGCCTTATATGGGCTTAAAGGTAAATTATTAAAAGAAAGAGTAAATGAAGCGCTAGATATTGCAGGTCTTACGGAAGTTAAGAAAAAAAAGGTCAAAAAACTTTCTGGTGGTATGAAAAGAAGGTTGAATATAGTTATAGCTATGATTCATCACCCTAAGATATTAATACTTGATGAACCTACGGTTGGAGTTGATACACAGTCTAGAAATTATATATTTACTATACTTAGAAATTTAGCTAAAAAACAAAATACTACTATAATTTATACTTCTCATTATATGGAAGAAGTCGAAAATCTTTGTTCTAAAATATTTATAATAGATGAAGGACGTGAAGTTGCGTTTGGGGATACAGATTATTTAAAATCACTAGTATTTAATAACAGTAAATTATTATTTGACATTAAAAATATATCTGCTAATCTCATTTATGATTTGAAAAATGTAGACGGAGTTTTAAGTGTAATAGAAAATGAAGATGTATTGACACTATCTGTAAGTAATAACTTTATATTATCTAGTGCTTTAAGCGTTATTGAGAAAAATGATTGTAATATAGTTAAAATATCCTATGATGACTATAGCCTTGAAGATGTATTTTTAAATCTTACAGGCAAATCGTTAAGATAAGGAGGCATGTTATGAAACTGTTAGCCAATATTAAAATGCTTTTAAAATCTTTAAAAAATAATTTTTTACTTTTATTTGCTACATTTCTAGTTATTCCTCTTACACTGTCACTGTTTCTCGGAAATGTACTAAACATATTATTTGAAAATCCTATAAATGTAGACCCAATTCCTATAACTATAGTTGATAAAGATAACTCTATTGCTTCTACAAATTTAAAAGATTTTATTAATAATGACATTAAAAATTTATTTTATGTAAATAATGATGATTCTGAATTAAAATTAATAATTCCTAAGAACTATGAAGAAAGTATAAAGAACAAAAAATCTATAATTATAAATATAGAACAGTTACAATCTAGAGGATCTTCTGATTCTATGTTAAAAGATATTATAGATGATTATCATGAAAAACTATATTTAAATAATTTAAATTTAGATACTAACACATCTAAAATATTTAGTGAATCTAGTATAAACACTACTTTAATAGATTCTAATAAAGTTCAAAGTTCTAGTGAATATTATGCTATATCTATGCTAATATTTTTACTTATGATATTTATGTCTAACAATGTCTCTGCTGAATATATATTAGAAAGTACCGGTATGAGAAAAAGAATGCAGTCTATGCCTATTAAACGAACTACACATCTCATATATGACTTTGTACTCGGTGTTATATACTCTTTAATATTTACATCACTGTATATAATTATTAACAGGACTTTTAATATCGCCTTTGATGAAAACTTAGTATCCTTATTTATAGTTAGTTTAGTATCTTGCGTTTTAGTATCTTGTATTTCTGTATTTATATCTTCATTTTTTTCTAAGGTTTTAGGAACTACAGTTATTAGCGTAATTATGATTGTTTATTTTGTATTTGGGGGTATTTTCTTTCCCTTATCAGACAAACTTTCTATTTTCAGTAAATTGTCTCCATTTTATTTGATAAATGAAATGTTTATGAAGTTTACTCTTAGTGATACTTTAAGTTCTATAAGTTCGACTATATTTATTACTATAATAGTTTCACTATTATTATTTATAGTTTCATTTATAAAAGAAAAATATAGTTGGAGGGAATTTTAAATGAATATACTTAGATTAATTTTTGCAAATTTAAAAAGATATATTAAAAATAAGCCTTTACTTGTAGGCCTAGTATTTATGCCTTTTACATTGATAGTAATTTTATTTATGTTTAATGGTACTGAAAACATGTCTATGTACGAACCTAATATTTTGCTTGTATGTGATTCAAATGGAAAATATGAAAGTGAACTTATTAAAGAACTTAAATTAGATGATAAAAATATTTTTAATTACGATAAAAAAAATTATGCTATTAACAAGCTAAAAAACAATGATGCTTCTACTGTATTTGTGCTTGATAAAAACTTTTCATATAAACTAGATAATACGATAAAACCATATGTTAAAAGTTATAAAACCCAAACTGGTGGAGGTAGTATATGGTCTGAATCTGTAATTGAAAGCTTTGTAAATGATAAAATTGCTAAAAGTATAGATTCTAACATAAGCTCTAAACTTATTACTAGTAAAATAATTAAAAACAATAAATTAGAAAGTTCAAACGCTATGATGTATATGCTTCTAATTTGCTATTTTCTATATGCAAATTCTGGAGTTTTATGTAAGGACTTGTTAGACCTTCGTTCTAATAACGTACTTACTCGTATGCTTTCTACTAAAAATAAAAATATAGAAATAGTATTTAGTATATTCTTTGCTTTATTTTTATTACAACTATTAAGTTGTTTTATAGTATTAATTGCATTAAATTTTATCTTTGATGTAAGTATTAGCATTACTACTTGTTTAGTACTTATTGCAAACTGTTTCACATCAACAGGATTTATTATTGCATTAACTAGAATATTCAAAAATGAAGCTAGTATATCTATAGTATCTATAATTTATTCTATAAGTATGATGTTTTTAGGAATACTATCACTTTTAGGTTCATCAAGTGGAAATCTTGTATTTTTAAATAACTTAGCTAAAGTCTCTCCTCTTTATTGGACATTAGAAGCTATATCTCATTCTAATGTAGGTATTAGCATATTAGCTATATTTCTAATAGGATTAGTATTTGTAACCGCTGGAAGCTTTAAGCTAAGAGAGTTTGCCAAAAACTAATAAAAAGAGCTGTTCTCTACTTGAGACAGCCCTTTTTCTATTTCCATTTTTCAAGAACTTTTAACATAAAATCTTTTATATCTATATTATAAACGTCTTTTAGATGTTCTCCATTAAATACTTCTTTAGAGTTACCATAACAAACTATCTCCCCATGATCTAATAAACAAACTGCATCACTAAAATAATGGACTAAGTTTAAATCATGGAGCACTCCAATAACTATTTTATCATTATCCTTAGCCCATTTAGCTAAATGTTCTAATAACTCTATTTGATATTTTAAATCTAGATGATTAGTCGGTTCATCTAAAAGTATAACATCTGGGTTTTGAGCAAATGTTCTAGCTAAAAATACTCTTTGCAACTGACCTCCACTGAGTTCATTTATATGCTTATCTTTTAAATCTGTAAGCCCTACTTTATCAATAGCCTCTAAAATAATATTTTTATCTTCTCTATTCAAAGAATTAAAAACACCTTTAGAGTGAGCATATCTTCCAAGTGCTACTGTTTCATAAATAGTATATGGAAAATATATTTGAGTTATCTGACTCATAAGACCTACCTTTTTAGCAAGATTTCTTCTTGAAAAGTTACATACTTCCATCCCATCTATAGTTATGCTACCTCTATATTCTATAATACTTGCAATAGATTTTAAAAGAGTACTTTTACCACACCCATTAGGTCCAACTATACATAAATTTTTTCCTCTTTCAACTTTAAAGCTAACATTTTTTATAATATCTACATCATCATATCCACAATAAAGATTTTTCACTTCTAACATATTATCACTTCTTTCCTTTGCTAAAGTACACATATGCAAAGAATGGTGCACCTATAATTGCCGTAATCGCTCCTACTGGAAGTTCTGCAGGTGATACTATAGTTCTTGCGATTAAATCGGTTATAACCATTAATGATCCACCAAATACAAAAGACATTGGTATAACATATTTATGTTTTGATCCAAATACACGCCTTACCATATGTGGAGCTATTAAATCTACAAATCCTATAGTTCCACTTAATGCTACCGCACTTCCTGTTAGTACTGCTGAGAATATAAATAAATATTTTTTTACTTTATTGGTATCTACACCTACTGCTTTTGCTTGTTCTTCTCCAAATGTTAAAATATCCATTTCTTTAGTGTATTTTAAAACTCCAATCATACCTATTACTAAAAATGGAACTAAAGCTCTTACGTATGACCATCCCTTCATAGAAAAACTTCCCATTTGCCAAAGACTTATACTTTTTATATCTTCACTAAAAAGAGCTGTAAGCGTTGTTAGTAATGCATTTACAAATAACGAAAATACCATACCTGCTAATATAATAGTATTATTTGACATAGTTTTGTCTATTTTAGAAGAAAAAACTATTACTCCATATACTGTTAATAGTCCAAATAAAAAACCTATCACAGGCAATGTTAATTGCCCTAGAAATGGTACTGATATACCAAGTACAATTACAAGTCCAGCTCCTAGTGATGCTCCCGAAGATACCCCTAATGTATATGGTGATGCAAGTTCATTTTTAAGAATAGATTGAACTACAGATCCACTTACTGCTAAACACCCTCCAACCATGAATGCAAGCAATACTCTTGGTAGCCTAAGTGACCATATTATAGATATATCTTTTGGGTCTATACCATGTCTTAGTGGAGCATTAAACATCTTATTAAGTAGTATACTCATAGTATCCAGTATATGAATATTGGAACTCCCTATGGAAGTTCCAATACTAAATATTAGAAATACTAAAGGTATTGATAGTATCGCTAATTGTTTATTTTTGTTTTGCATATGCATCTGGATTTATATACTCCGCCATTTGTTTTAATGCTTTAACTACATTTTGAGATGGTCTAGAAGATGCATTTGCATCTACTAAATATACTTGTCCATTTTTAACTGCTGCTATATCTTGCCAGCCTTCACGTCCCTTTATTTCCTTAACAGCATACGGAACATAATTTACATTAGTTAATATTACATCTGGATTCTTCTCAACTACTGATTCTGCACTTGGTGATATCCATCCATTTTGATCTACAAATATATTTTCTCCTCCAACTAAATTTATCATTTCATTTAAGAATGTTGCATTACCAAAACTATATAAGTTTGGTGATGGTCCTATTTCAAAGTAAACTTTCTTTTTAGTTTTTATAGATTTCCCTATTTTAGCTATTTCTTCAACTTCAGACTTCATATTGTCAACTATTTTTTGACCTTTATCTTTAGTTCCTGTTATATCTGCTATAAACATTATATCGTCATATATTCCTTGTATGCTATCACTACTTGGTATATAAGCAACACTTATACCAGCTTCTTTAACAACTTTAAATGGATCTTCACTATTTCCTGTTTTATTATGTCCTGATGCAATTATTAGATCTGGATCTAGTGATACTATTGCTTCTGGGTCTGGATTTGAGAAATCTATCAATTTTATTCCTTTAGGTAATCCAGGAACATCAGCAGAATATTTATCTACAGCAACTAATTTATCTGCTAAACCTAATTCTACTAGTACTTCTGTATTAGATGGAGCTGTTGATATTATTTTTTCAATCTTAGAAGGTACTGTAAATTCATTTCCCTCTCTATCTTTTATAACTTTATCTTTTTGACCACAGCCAACTACAGCCAACATTACCACTAACATAGTAGTAACTAATGCTAAAATTCTTTTTTTCATTTTAATTCTCCTTATTTATAAATTTTATTTATAATTTCTACTTATAAATTCTTTTTCTTCTATTCCTTCATCTTTATTTAATTTTAAAGCTAAAATAAAAAAGTATCCAGAAAGTAAATTAGCAAAATCAAACAATAGTTCATCTATATCATGTCCTTGCTCTCTATATCTATGTAATAATCTAACCAATGCTTTACACTTAGTTCTTATAATATGAGCGTAACTTCCACTTACTCCACCTTCAGGCAATACAAATTTATTAATTCTACCTTTTATTTCACCTTGATAAACTAAACTTCTAGATTCTAACCACTTTAACTCATCTTCTGTCACACTTACAAAAGTTCTTAGAGATGCATTCATATGATAAACTAGTTCATTTATTTTACTTAATTCATTTCTTAATTTTTCATCTTTCACAAAAGCTCTCAACAATCCAATCGTACTAGATATTTCATCTGTAAATATCTCATAATCACATCTTAAATCTTCTGGTTCATCATATAAAAATGGGTATGCTAAATATTTTGACATGATACTCCTCCCTTCAATAAAAAAAGCATATCACGAGGATATGCCTTTAAATTTCAATATTATAACTACTATCCAGCCCTCAGAAGATATTAGCTTTAAGTATTGGCAGGTATCCCGGCTCAACATCATACTACTCTCTTGCCTTCCCGATTTCTCAGTGGCTTATTTAAATTTCGTCAGTTTTACGGTTACTGGGGTAGCTTAGACTTTTAATCTAATTCCCTATTAAGTCATATAAACACCTAATACTTGCTATTTAGTTTTGGATTCGTCTTGGATTATATAGTATTTTTCAATATAAATCAATACTTAGTATATATTCCCAAATATATTTATATTAATCTATTTTTTATAATAATTATCTATTTCTTCTATTTCTTATAAAATCTATAATTATATATAAAACTATTAGTACAGTTATTACCATAACTATATCCATTATTATAGGGTTTATTCCCATTCTGTATCCCATATATCTAAATGGATTATACCCTCCGAATCCAAAGAACCCTCTACCGTAACTTGATGGCATGTATGATCTTCTACTTGAGCTTCCATAGTCATCATAATCATCATATTTTTTATTATTTTTATTCTTTGATTCATCACCACTACTTGTATTTGGTTTTGTAGTTGGCTTAGTACTAAAATTCCCTGAATCTGGCTTTGTAGTACTTGACTTTGGATTAGATGTATTTGAACTTGATCCTGAATCTATATTTACATCTGGCTTAGCCTTAGGTTTAGTTGTGAAACTTCCTGAATCTGGTTTTGTAGTGCTTGACTTTGGCTTACTATAACTCTTAGAACTACTTGAACTAGGTTTAAAGCTACTCGAACTTGGCTTTGAACTAAAACTTGATCTAGAGCTGCTTGATGAACTTAGTTTTGATACTTTATATTCTAGTGTACTTTTACCGCTATTATCTGAATCTGCATATACCTTATCTATAGTAAATGTAAACGCACAAGTTATAGTAAATATAAATAAAGTAAGAAAAAGAGTAGCATTTCTTTTTAAATTCTTCATTATACATTTAACCCCATTTCTATAAACTTATTATATAGTCTATCTAAATTGCTAGTATCATCTCCATCTATTACAGAGTCATAACTTTCTTCGCCTTTAAATTTAAAGTATTGTACTAATTGTTGATTGTCACTATCTTTAGTATCTACCAAATAAACATATCTGCTTAAAGATCCATCTTCATGTTTTTCTATTAGATATCCCTTAACATCAAATTTAAATTCTTCATCCCCATTATATAAGCTCACAGTATCACTAGATTTTGTAAATGAAAATTTTTCTTTATCACATTCATATGTGTACTCTAATTCTCTACAGTTTATACATCGGTTAAAAGGACACTCACTTACACAGTTAATACATTTACATTTATCACATTTATCAAGTTTATTTATAGATTCCCTTATATCCCTAGTTAAATAAGCTTGAATTTCTGTATCTATATCCTTTTTCTTTTTAAACATTTTAGAAAATAATCCTTTTTCACCTTGACTATCTTCTTTTTCTAGATCATTTAAAAAAGCCATGTAATTAGAAAGATCTTCAACTTTCCTAATAAAAACTCTTTTATTAACCTCTTTTTCACTTAGTATTTGTTTTAAATCATTTACTGAAAAAACTAAATCTGTATATATTTTGTCGTATTTCTTTTTTTCACTTACTATTTTTTCATTCATAAGGTCCCCTCCTCAAAAAAGGCAGATAGCCTTTGACCATCTACCTTAGTAGTATATTATATATTATTTATTCATTTCTCTTTTTATTCTTTCTAATTCATCTTCAATTTTAGAATCAACTACCGGTGAATTATTTATATACTCATCAAGCATAGTATCTTCATTCTTTGGTTTCATATCTTCTAAAGCTTTGCCATAACTTTCTTTTTCTTGAACTTTCTTCTCAAGTTCATCTAGATTTATACCATGGTCATCACTAAGTCCTGATAAAGTTTCGTTTATTTCATTGTTTATTTCAGCAACATCAAGTCTTGTAGCTAATTCTTGTTTTTTAGATTTCATCTTAGATATTTCAATCTCTAATTCTTCTATTTTAAACTTAATTTCTTGAATCTTATTGTCTTGATCTTGTATTCTAGAAATAGTTTGAGTTAATTTTTCTTGCATTTCTAATTTTTGTTTAACAAAACCTTGAGCCTTTTCATTATCTTCTTTTAATATAGCTGCTTTAGTAGCTTGCTCATATTTTTCTATTTTTTCCTCTATAGATTTCTTTTCATTTCTTATATTGTCTACTGATGCTATAAAGTTTGCACATTGTTTCTTAGCATCTTGAAGTAATTTTTCTTTTTTGTTTATAGATAATTCTAACATTTCAATTGGATCTTCATGCTTTTCTATAGCCTTATTAGCTTTAGCTTCTACTACATTCTTAAGTCTTTTAAAAAATCCCATTTTATATTCCATCTCCATTCATTTTTATTAAAATTTTGGTTTGAATTCAATTTTATTTGTAATTTATTAATATATATAATAACACAAATCCTAGTATTTTCCACACTTATTTAAAGTTGTTACTATTTGTTATTTTTTCTTTTGAACTAATTTTAATAGTTCTTCTATTTCCTTATCTTTTTCTTTTAATTTTTCTTCATATTCTACCTTTACATCTTCTATACTTTTACTTAATACATTTATTAAAGAAGCCATTTCATCTGAACTCCCTGCTATTCTATTTAAAAGCATTAAGTTTTGTGCTAAAACTTCTGGAATTTGTTTATGTGAATATCTAAGTTGATGATCTATTTCACCATACCCTTCTTCAAATATGGTTCTTACTTGAATTTCAGCCATTATCTTTTGTGTAGTTGGGTAAGATTCTATTATATAGTGAACAGATCTATACCCTGAAAGTCTTGAACATACTTCTATACCCAGTTCTTCAAATTTTTTAGTATTATCCCCTTCTCTAACATTTGAAACAATTTCAAGAACTCTCCACATTCTAGTTATAAAGCTATGTATTTCTTCCCAATCTTCTTTAAATATATGTATTACCCTTATTCCTAACAAGTCAGTTATCTCATTTTTATAGTTATCAACCGTAAAATTAAATTCTTCACCATATTTTTCTCTTCTATCTCCAACTTTTCTTATTATCTTCTCTATTAAATGTTCTGGATCTTTTACTCTAGTTTTAACTGAGTGCACCTTAGGATGATTTCTAAGTATAGTTGCTATTAATTCAGCTTGTGTTTCATAACTTTTTCTATATACCATGAAATCTTCATAAATTTTTTCTATCTCATTCCAATCTATATAATTTTTTATTAACTCATCTTTAGTTATTTGATATTTTTCTAGGAATTCATCTTTTCTCAACATTATAGTTTCCTCACTTTTGATATTAATTCATTTATTATTATATATCAAAATCTTACTTTTTAACTATACTATTAAACTTATAGTAAATTAAATACCACAAACCAAACATATGTTTGATTTTTTCTTTTAAATATGTTATTCTATATATATCTTATACTCAATATTACATATATTTAAATTAATACAAGGAGGGAACTCTTATATGTATTCAGATTTATATTTTAAGCAAGTTGAAATTTTAAATTTTATAAAATTATCAATTTCAGAAAATGGGTACTCACCTTCTATTCGAGAAATCGCTAAAGGTGTTAATTTAAATTCATCATCAACAGTTTTTTGCCATTTAAAAAAACTTGAAAAACTAGGCTACATAAAAAGAAAGCCTAAACAACCTAGATCTATAATTGTTTTAGATTTAGGTAAATAATTCATATATAACAAAAAGGGAAGCATAAATACTTCCCTTTTTTGTTTTTATTTAATTTGTTTTGATTTGCAAATAATCTTTTAAAACTTTATAATAATACTTATTATAATTACTTATAGAATGGAAGTGAGTTTTTATTGCCTCTTACAAAAAATAATATAAATATATTAGATAATGTATTTGCAATTCAAAGAATCGTAGATCCTAAAAACAAATCAATTATAGAACTTAATAATAATATTAATATATGTGAAAATCATAATTGTTTTGATTTTTGGAAAAATGGAAGTTCATGCTCTAATTGTATTTCTATGAGAGCATTAAATGAAAATTCTTCATTTTCTAAATTAGAATCTTTAGATGGTAAATTATACATGATAATATCTGCTCCAATTAATATAAATAATGATCGATATGTAGTTGAACTTATAAAAGAAGTATCTAATGATACCCTGTTTTCTATGTATCACGACAAAACAATTGAAGAACTTAAATGTGAAATAAATCGATTAAATATGATTGCTGTTACGGATGATCTTACAAATATTTTTAATAGAAGATACTTAGATGAAAATCTTCCATATTCTTTAAAAAATTTATCTAATGCAAATTCTACACTTAGTATAATAATGTTAGATATTGATAAGTTTAAATCTATTAATGATACTTATGGCCATTTATGTGGTGATTATGCTATCAAAGAAATTGCACATTTGATTAGTGAATATATTAAAAATTTTAAAGGTTGGACTTGTAGATATGGTGGAGATGAGTTTATAGCTGTTATTGAAAATATTTCGGAAGATAAAACTTACGAGATTGTTAATAATTTAAAAAATCTTATAGACACAAATAAATTTATATACAATAATCATAATATACATATTACTTGTAGCTTTGGGGTTACTTATTTAAACCATGATAAAATCGGTATAGATGATGCTTTAAGTTTAGTAGATAGTAAATTATATAAAGCTAAAAAAACGGGAAATACCGTTTCTTAATAATAATTTATAAATAAAAATACTATGATTTCATTAATTATAAATTATCATAGTATTTTTATTTATTATAGATTTATTTAGTTTTTTTATATTCAATAGGAATAATAAATTTTACTGTAAATTTATTTTTGTCTATATCAAAATCAACTATTCCATCATATTTTTCTAAAGTTAGTTTTAAATTTTCAATTCAAATTCCATGATTTCTTTCATCCTTTTTTGTAGTTTTGAATTTATGATTTTTATCTATTTTTATTTTTCCTTCACTCATAGAATTTTCTATTATACAAACAATCTTTCCGTCTATACTATTGCAAAATAAATTTATATATTTATTTAGATTTACATCATCTAT